>JBEIMN010000491.1:0-3061 GCA_040378705.1 Acidobacteriota bacterium | reverse complement strand
GTATTATTGGGAGCATTGAGCGAGGTACCACTCGACGTCACCGTGAACGGTGTTCCCTTGAAAGCACTGAAGAGCCAGCTCAACTGCCAGCCACCCGTCAACGCCGAGGCAACCTTGTTGCCACCCAGGAACTGCTTGCCTTTGCCAAATGGCAACTCATAGCCACCAGTCACCTGGAAATTGTGCGGAATGTCGATGCTAAGCACCCCACGATTGAGATTACGAAAGGCCGGATCATTAATCGCCAGCCCACTGTCGTTGTCTCCACCAAGATTGCTCAGCCCAATCACCTTCGACCAGCTGTACGAAGCCTGAAACTGAAGCCCGTTCGAAAACCGCTTCTTCAGGCTCGTCTGCAGTGAATCGTAGTGAGAGTTCGCCATTCCATTGTAAAGCGTCGTCGTCGCTGCACGACCAAACTGCTGGAAAAGCGGCTGGCTCGCCACTCCACCACCAACCCGACCCGCATTCACGTCATACGACCCTGCCTGGCCAATCGTCCGCGTCGCCACATAACCAGCCGATGCCGTCAGACCCCAGAGAATGTTCTTCTCCAGTACCAGATTCCACGACTGAATATATGGCCGCTTGAAGTTGTTGCCAAGTGTCAGGACATTGACATTGTTCGGAACCGGTACCCGGCCACTCGAGATGTCCGGAACCGGCGACGGCGGAATTCCATCACGCAACAGACCTGCCGGCGCGGCCGAATTGGCCGGGACAATGTTGAACGCCAGCAACATCGGATAGTTTGTCCGGAAGACACGCGCCAGCGAAACCGGATCGTAGGTTAGACCGTAACCAGTCCGCAGCACAAACGAGTCAGAGATGCGCCACGCAATACCAAGACGCGGCGAGAATAGCTTCTTGTTCAGCTTGACTCCGCAATCCTTCGGAATGTTGGCGATTCCGCAGACCTCCATCTGGTTGGTCTTGAAATCATACCGCTCGATTCCACGATCCGAACGCTCCGGCAGCGGATAGTACTCCCAGCGGGTTCCCATCGTCACCGTCAGGTTCGGACGAACCTGCCAGCCATCACGGACATAGAAGCTGTAGGCTTTGGCCTTGAAGATGATCGGCGGCTCGACCAGCAGCGTCCGGCCAGCTCCGGTATGATACCCAAGCAGGAAGGTCGCAAAGGCGTTGAAGTTGTTTCCCTGCTGGAACCGGGTGCAGGTTCCGGCAGAATTGGCCTCGAGGCAGAGCTGCGTCGGACCCGCATTGTGGATGAACCCACCCTGCGCCGGCTCTGCGTTGCCGCCGCCATTCCACTCCGCCTGCATATGGTTGATCGTCTGCTTCGCAAAATCGAAACCAAAGCGGATGCTGTGCGCGCCCTTCAGGTAGGTGAAGTTCGAGACATACTGCCACTGCGGATCATTACGCGTGTAGGGCATGAACGCATCCTGAACACCGATGTTCGCGTAACCACTGATGCGGAAGCGCGGCCAGCCATTCTCGAAGGCCCGGGTTCCGTTCGTTCCCGGAATCTTCAGTACATCCAGACCAATCTTCTTGTCGAGGAATCCCTGCTCGGATGATGTTCCCTGCTTAGTGTAGCCGATGTTCGCATCGACAATGAAGTTCGGAGTAAAGGTATAGACACCCGCCGCCGTCACGCCATAGGTCTTACCCGAAGCCGTGCCGGTGTTGCCGCCCTGCGGGGCAGTACCGATGCCATCGAGCGGCCCGAGTGCACCCGGGTTGAGCTGCTTGTAGGTCAGGAAGCTGAAACGACCATAAGTCGTAAACTTGTCCGTGACGTTGAAGTTGATCTTCGCATCGACCGTCTTCTTGTCATAGAGATAGGGCGCCGTCGCATAGTAATTGTTCTGGAATCCAGGCCGATTTGGCAGTGGCAAGTCCTTGAGAATCGCAGCCGCAATCGGATCGATACGCGAGGTCGGAATGATACCACCGGCAAACTCATTCCGGCTGAGCCCATTGGTCTGTCCAGTCGCCGGATCGAAGATGCCAACACCGGCACCCGACAGATTACCTGTCCTCATCTCCGCCGTCGGAAGCGTCAGCAACTGCGCCCCGAGCTGGCGATCGTTCGTCCCCTCAACGCTCGTGAAGTAGAAGAGCTTGTCTTTGATGATCCGGCCACCGATCGTCCCACCAAACTGGTTGTAAACACGCTTCGGCTTGGCCTGCTGCACCCCGTTGATCGCCCGCAGATTCCACGGACGAGCCTTGGTGTTGTTATTGTCATGGTACTCGAAGGCTGAACCGTGGAGGTTGTTGGTCCCGCTCTTGATCTGAACGTTGACCGCCGCGCCGCCCGCCAGTCCCTGCTCGGCGTCAAAGTTGTTCGTCACGACGTTGACCGTCTCGATCGCCTCGAGCGATGGCACATAGGCCGTGACGTGCGGCAGAAACACGTTGTACTGGCTCGCCCCATCGATGCGGACGTTGTTCGAACTTGAAGATGTACCATTGACGTTGTACTGCAATGCCCGCGAAGGGTTCGTCGGCACCGAGTGCGCATTGTTCGGCGGCGTGATACCCGGCAACGTCCGGAAGAGCTGCTGGTAGTTGCGCCCTGGAGGAATCGGCAGGTTGAGCAACTGCCGCGTCGTCAGTTCCGCCCGGACCTCCGCCCGATCAGTCTGCAGCAACGCCGCTTCCGCCGTCACCGAAACCGCCTCCGAAACCTGTCCGACCTCGAGCGTCAGATCGGAACGCGCAATGCTGTTCAATGTCACCTCGACATTGTTCAATGTCACCGTCTTGAACCCGCTCTTGGTCACAGACACATTCCACGTCCCCGACTGCACTGTCGGAAAACTGAAACTTCCGTCTGCCCCGGTCACGATCTCGCGACTCTGATTGGTCGATTTATTGTTGATCGTGACCGTCGCCCCGGAGATCACCGCCCCCGAATTGTCCGTCACGTTGCCAACGATCGATCCATACAATACCTGGGCATCGGCACTAACTGCGGTGAATCCCACCACCAGCAGCAGTGCGATCAGCACCCGCCAACACCCCTTGAATCGGTCTCTTTCTAAAGTCCTGTACATCTTTGGTTGAACTTCCTTTCTGATTGTACTTC
>JBEIMN010000490.1:0-3066 GCA_040378705.1 Acidobacteriota bacterium | reverse complement strand
GTGACGATGGCGCGAAGTCGCTGATCGAACGCGGCGACGAAGAGGGCGTTATGGCCGCCAAGGGAGTGGCCAATGACGCCGATGCGCTGACGATCGACCTCTGGCAGCGAGGTGAGCAGGTCGACGGCGCGACGATGGTTGACAATTCCCTTCATCGTGCAACTGGCATAGCCGTGGCGATAGGGATCGAAGCTGTTCTGGCCGAGGTAGGGATAGTCTGGAACGATGCAGACGTAGCCTCTTTCGGCCAGTTCGCGCGCGTAATGAAGATTGGGGAGTCCGCCAAGTCCGGCAGGTTCATCCTTGCCGATCGATGTCGTCTGGTGGAGGCAGAGCATGGCGGGGGCACGGCGGGTGAGGCCTTTCGGAACGAGCAGCCAGGCGGGAACGTCATCATCATTGTCGACACGGAAGGTGAGTCGAGTCCGGGTGAAGCGCGGCTGATCGTCGACCTCAAGGCGCTGGACGGCAAGCCTGGATGAGGGGGAACGGAGCGGACCCATTACGGCAGCCATGCCGGCAAGTGTCTCTTCGCGGAAGCGCTGCCAGTCGCGTCGGTTGCGAATCGCGGGTCTATCCGGGCGCAGGAAGAGCCCGGTCGCGAATAGTCCGCGGAGAAAATCACGCCTTGAATCGACCATCTCGATCATCATCCTGTTTATCCCTATTTTACTGAGGCCCTGAGCCGGGCAAATTCGCGGCGCAGTTCGGCCAGTCGCCCGGCATAAGCCCGATCATCGATCAGATTGCGGGTTTCGTGCGGGTCCCGCCGCAGGTCGAAGAGCTCTTCATACTTAAAGTCAGGCCAGTAGATGTATTTGATATCCCTTCGGACGAGTGCTTCAGACGAGGGAATGAAATCGGTATTGCGGATTGTCGCGTGTTCGTAGAAATACTGTTCACGCCATTTCGACCGACGCTGGTCAAGGTAGAGTGGGGCAAGATCGCGTCCCTGCATGCGGGCTGCTGGTGCAATTCCGGCAAAGCCGAGGATGGTCGGCGCGAGATCAACATTGAGGACCATCTCGTCACGTACCATTCCACGGCGGCGTGCGCGTGGGTCACGGACGATGAGGGGGACGCGGATCGACTCTTCGTACGGATACCATTTATCAGCCAGTCCGTGTTCACCGTGAAAGTAGCCATTGTCGGTGGTAAAGATGACCAGTGTTTCGCGATCGAGCTGGAGGGACTTCAATTCAGCGAGGAGGCGGCCGGCCGTCGCGTCGACCTCGGTCGCGAGGCGGTAATAGGATTTCATGTACTCCTGGTACTTCTGCGGTGTGTCAAACCGCCAGTGCCAGCGATTGCGCCCCTCATTCTTCTCATTGGCGATGAATGGGGGGAGAAGGTGGAAGAAGGCGTCGCCAGCGGTCACCGGAACCGGGATGGTCGCATCGCGATAGAGTGCGGCGCTCTCCGGCTGATAGAGATACTGGCGTGGGTTCTCATCTTCGGCGTGGGTGGCAAAGAAGGCGACCGTCAGGCTGAACGGCTTGTCGGTCGGGCGTGTGCGCAGGAATTCGAGCGCGTCGGCTTCGTTCTTCTTCGTAACGTGAATAGTGGCGCCGTCGGGCTGTTGGATGTAATGGCGGCCGGCGTAGGAGCGTGCAAAATCGAAGCGCTCCGCCGGAAAGCGGCCATTATGCCATTTGCCGACGTGGCCAACATAGTAGCCATTGGCGCGCAGCAATCCGGGCCACGTCTCCTCCCACGGGGTACGGAAGGCGTCGAAGGCCGGATTGCCGTGGCGGGACATCCATTGTCCGGTGAGAAAAGATGCGCGGCTAACTCCGCAGATGGACGTCGTCACGTAGGAACGGCGGAAGCGAACGCCCTCCGCCGCCAGTTGGTCGAGGTTTGGTGTCTTGACGACCGGGTTGCCGGCGACACCCAGCGTATCGTGACGCCAGTCGTCTGCGTAGAGGACGATTATGTTTCGGGCAGGCTTTGCCGTCGCCTGCCCGGTCGTCACCACGGCGAACAGTAACAGGAAGAGGAGCTGTTTCGCCAATCGCATCGTTGTCTTCAATAGTTGCGAACCTCCAATATTGCTAAAACCGGGGATTGCTAAACTTTTGGAACCGAGATGGTCTCGCGGCGACGATCAGCCGGCACTTCAACCTTCTCCTGATTGGAAAAGCGTGTAAAGGCATCGAGAAACTGGAGTGGAATCGGAAAGACGACCGTCGTATTCTGCTCGACTCCGATCTCGGTCAGGGTCTGCAGGTAGCGAAGCTGGATGGCGACGGGCTCGGTGGCGATGGCATTGGCGGCTTTGACCAGTTTCTCGGCGGCCTGATACTCACCCTCGGCGTGGATGATCTTGGCACGCTTTTCGCGTTCGGCCTCTGCCTGGCGCGACATGGCGCGACGCATCTCCTGCGGGAGGTCGACGGCCTTGATCTCGACGAGTGCGACCTTGATTCCCCACTGATCTGTATGCTTGTCGAGGATCTCCTGGAGGCGCGCGTTCAGTTTCTCGCGCTCCGAGAGGAGGTCGTCGAGGTCTGCCTCGCCGAGCACCGAGCGGAGTGTCGTCTGGGAGAGCTGTGATGTCGCGTAAAGATAGTTCTCGACCTCGACGACCGCGAGGCGCGGCTCGATAACGCGGAAATAGACGACGGCGTTGACGGCGACGGTCACGTTGTCACGGGTGATGATGTCCTGCGGCGGGACATCCATTGTCACTGTCCGCAGACTGACTCGCTGCATGCGGTCAAAAGGACGGAAGACCAGGATGATCCCCGGCCCCTTCGCCTGCGAGAGCAGACGACCGAGACGAAAGATGACGCCGCGCTCATACTCGGCCAGAATCTTGATCGAACTGAGCAGGTAGATTCCTGCAACTATACTCAGAAGGAACGAAAACGAGATAAATTCAGTCATGGCTCTCTCCTTCCCCAGCTTCCAACGGCTGGGCCGCGGGTTGGGCCGCGGGTTGTGGATGGTCGACGACAGAGCGTAGTGTCGCTCCGATCATCAAACGATCGGGATGGAGCGGCTCGACATCGATCGTCAGGCCGTCAATCCGCGTCACCCGGACTGGCGTGCCCGGTAGAAGGC
>JBEIMN010000489.1:0-3066 GCA_040378705.1 Acidobacteriota bacterium | reverse complement strand
GGTGTCACGACTCTGACAACCTCGCGCCGGACAAGCTTGGTTGCCGATTGCGGATCATCAGTCTGTTCGCAGATCGCGACCCGATAACCCTTACGCACCAGTTTTGTAATATAGCCAGCCGCCGAATGATACGGGACGCCGCACATCGGACCCGGATTGCCGCTATCCTTATGACGCGCCGTCAGCGTTATCTCCATCTCCTTCGAGCCGAGCAACGCGTCCTCAAAGAATAGTTCGTAAAAATCCCCGAGTCGAAAAAATAGCAACGTCCCGGGATACTGTTTCTTGATTTCATGATACTGCCGCAGCATAGGTGTCAGCGGCGTCTGTTTTTCCGTGGAGGACATGCGCTGGATCTTCATCCCTTTCTTCAAATGCGGGGTGGGTGGATTTGTTCAGTCTGAATTTCAATATATAATCGCGTCGCAGTTAAGTCAATTCGAGGTCAGTTCGGGGTCAATTGAGGGCCTTGCGAAGTGGGCCTGGTTGGCTTTGTGGGTAAGTTCCGGGGGCTGAACGCCAGTGAGCCAGATGTGTTCGGGGAGCCGGAGAATCAAAAGGGGATGGATCAGGTGGAAGAATCTCAGGTCGAAAAATCTGGTGAGCGTGCGGCAGCATCGGGCGAGGCGGTGCGTGTGCCTGACGTTCCGCCAGTCATATTGGCAGTCAATACCTCCTCGCCGCAGATCGACCTCGCGATCACCCGTGGCGACACCATACTCTCAACGCTAACCGCGAGTCGGGTCGAACAGCATTCGAGAACGCTCTTCACGCACCTGACCGCTCTGCTCGACCAGGCGGCACTGACGATCGATGAAGTCGATCTATTTGCAGTTGTCACCGGCCCGGGCAGCTTCACCGGACTTCGTGTCGGAATGTCTGCCGTCAAGGGGCTTGCGGCGACCAATCGCCGGCCAATCTACGGCGTAGATCTGCTTGAATTGAAGAGTCGCGGACTCTTGCAGGTCTCCACCGCGCTGATCGTCTGCGACTCCGGTCGCGGAGAGATCTTCTGCGGACTGCGCCAGCTTCATTCGGATGGACGCTGCGTCAGTCTTCACCAGGACTGCTTCGGCGCGCCGGCAATCGCCCTCCGACAAGCACTGACCGACGATCCACCACGCAACCTGCTCATTACCGGAAATGGAGTCGAGCGCGCTGCCGTTGAGCTGCAGGCGATCGCGGAAGGTCACGGAATCAGCTTTTTACCAGATATGACCAATCTGGCTGGGATTGCCGGACTGCCGACCGATCCTCGCGGTTCCGGATGGCAGATTGCGCCGGATCCTGAACCGATCGCCATCACGCTGGCGCGAACCGTCCACCTGATCGAGAGATCGAAGAGCTGGGGACGAGGCGCCGCCTGCCAGCCATTCTATATCAGACCATCCGACGCGGAGTTGAACTGGACGAGATGAGACCAAGACTCTTTGCCGGCTCGATCACCATCCTGCAGCTTCACTATTCGCTGAAGGGCTATTCCGCGACCTCCGGCAGCCCGGACCTTTCCGGTGACAAGCCCGGTGACAAGCCCGGTGACAAGCCCGGTGACAATGTGGCTGTTGACGAGCCGCTTCCCGCCGCGACCCGCGAGCTGATCGAATCGATCGTCGATCTCGAAGCCGATTCAGGGCTGTCGACGCGCGGTGTCGATGGCTATCGGGCAATTGTCGTGGACCCTCATTGCATCGTCCTCGCCGCAATCGTCACCCCGAAATCCTCGCCCACACAGCGCCAGCTGGTCGGCTGCTTCTCCGCCAGAATCGTGGTCGATGAACTCCAGATCGATAATGTCGCTGTCGACACCCTCTGGCGTGGACAGGGGATCGGCTCTGAACTGATTGCCACCAGCCTTGCCATCGCCCGCCGCAAAGGCTGCCTCACCGCGACTCTCGAAGTGCGGTCCGCCAATCTCCCCGCCCAGCAACTCTACTATAAATTCGGCTTCCAGCTCGAGGGGCGCCGCCCGGCCTATTATCACCACCCAACCGATGACGCATTGGTCATGAACTCCATACTCTGAGCCTTCATCGATCATCCCGCGCTTGTACGGGACAATCCTTTATATTAATATGCTTTTTTTTGACACTAGTCACCGCGACAGTTCGGAACCAGTTTTGTTCAGTCAAATCCCCACACCATTTTTTATCCTGAGCTTTTATCCCGGGCCTTTATCCCGGGGCGCAGGTGAAACCGGCGGGATACGGATGGGGCTGAACCTGCCAAGGCATCGCCAGTTACCGAACTCCAGCATCCCAGGCCGCAAGTAAGTTGAATCTTAACCGACAAGCGTCTGATAACGATAGCGGGTTTAGTTTAGATTTTCGGGGGCGGGGATTGGCGATCGGGATTTAGATAAGGGATTCAGAAGAGAGGAAGAAGATATTGGTAAAAGATGCGTATCCTTTTTTGATTGTGATCGGGCTTGGAGTGATTGTCACACTTGGCCTGGGATGGTACTGGGTGGGGGGTATACTCGCATTCCTGCTGGTATTTGTCGGGTGGTTCTTCAGGAATCCTGATCGGGAGGTGCCATCCGGAGAGGATCTGGTGGTCTCGCCGGCGGACGGACTGGTAGTGGTCGTCAGAAAGATCGATCTGGCGTCGATTCCAGCGTTTGGGGCCGCGAAGGGAGAGGGGACACTGGTCAGCATCTTTCTTTCAGTCTTTGATGTTCACGTCAACCGTTCCCCGATTGGGGGCGTCATTACGCGTTCGGAGTATCGATCGGGAAAATTTCTGGTTGCCTCGCTCGAGCGTGCCTCGCAGGAGAATGAGCAGCAGATCGTGACGGTGACCAACCAGCGGATGACGGTGGTCTTCAGGATGATTGCGGGGCTGATCGCACGGCGAATCGTGTTCTGGAAGAGTGAAGGCGTTGCGGTTGGGGCGGGTGAGCGTGTTGGGCTGATCAAATTCGGGTCGCGAGTCGATCTGATCCTGCCGTCGAGTGTCGTGGTCGAGGTCAGTAAGGGGCAGCGTGTTCGGGGTGGAAGCTCGATAATTGGAAGGGTAGTCGCATGAGCCAGATCGATAATCAGACCTCAACGCCGCCGGTGCGGAATG
>JBEIMN010000488.1:0-3078 GCA_040378705.1 Acidobacteriota bacterium | reverse complement strand
GTATTGATTGGTAACATCGCTTATTCCTGGTCTCCATAAGTTGTCTGGCATTTGTCCATAAGTAATCGAAATCATCGGATAAACAGGGCCGGTCCCCGGGTGCGCCCACTCAGGATCGTTCAAGGTATCTCGCGGCGGCCACCGCCTGCCCGAGGGCAATCCCACCATCATTCGGCGGGACGCGCTGATGCCAGTAGACGGAGTATCCCTCCGCACGCAGACGCGACACCGCACGCTCGGTCAGATATCGATTCTGGAAACAACCTCCAGTCAGGCAGATCCTCGTTTCGCCACTCATTCCGGCAACCGTCACCAACGACTCGACCAATGTATTGTGAAACCTGGCTGATGATAATCCAATCGCGACTCCACTCAAAACGTCGGCGATGATTTCACGCACCATCGGCTCCCAGTCAATGATGATCTCCGGGCGGGGATCGGACTTCTCGATGATTCGGAAAGGATAGGAACTGTTCGGCCCCTTTTCATTGATAGCCACACCTGGCCCCTCATTTGGCCCGCCCCGACTCAAAGCAAACTCGAGCGCCATTGCCGCCTGCCCCTCGAATCCTGCCAGATGGCAGAGGTCTGTCAGCGATGCAACGGCATCGAAGAGCCTGCCGACACTCGAGGTTAGCGGGCTGTTGAGCCCCCTGGCAAGCATGGTGGCGAGAATCTCCGCCTCGCGCGGGGTGAACCGGGAGACTGGCGGCAGCTCCCGCCGCGCGATAATCTCTGGCCCGAGGATTTCGTAGAGTAGTCCGAATGCAGTCCGCCGCGGCTCCCTGATCGCACGCTCACCGCCCGGCAGTGGAAAGGTGCGCCAATGTGCGACACGCTCGTAACCAGTCCGGCCGATCCGCAGAAACTCCCCGCCCCAGATCGTTCCGTCATCACCATACCCCGTCCCATCCCACGCGACACCAAGCGCCGGCGATTCGAGCCGATTTTCGGCCAGGCATGAGAGCACGTGCGCGTAATGATGCTGCACCGCGAGGCACGGAATCCCGCTGGCGAGCGCGTATCGGGTTGAATGGTAGTCAGGATGCGCATCGTGCGCGATCAGCGCTGGCTTTGCCTGGTAGAGGGTCTCGAAACTCTCGATCACCCGCGCAAAGGCAGAGACCGCCTCGACCGTCTCCAGATCGCCGATGTGCTGGCTGAGGAAGACCTGCTCCCCCTTCACCAGCCCGATCGTATTCTTGAGGTGGGCGCCAGTCGCCAGAATTACCGGGAGCCCGCCACCGAAACCGACCGTGATCGGGAGGGGCGCGAGGCCACGCGCCCGTCGCAGAACCATCTCCCGTCCGGCCATGACGCAAACGATCGAATCGTCTGCCTGGCGAAGTATCGGCCGATCGTGATCCAGAATCAGATCCGCGATCCCGGCCAGCCGGTCGAGCGCTTCCACGATGTCAATGCAGATCGGCTCGTCGGAGAGGTTGCCGCTCGTCGCGACAAGCGGCCGCCCAATCCGGCTCATGATCAGATGGTGGAGCGGCGTCGATGGCAGCATCACGCCCAATCCGGGATTGCCCGGCGCGACAGAGCTCGCAATCGCCCCCCCGCTCCCCACACGCCTGTCGAGCAGCACGATCGGCGCCTCCGGACTCAGCAACAGCCGCTCCTCGGTCGGCGACACCAGGCAGTCACGCTCAACTTCAGCCAGACTGGCATAGAGCAGCGCCAGCGGCTTCTCGGGGCGCTGCTTGCGGCGACGCAGCTCCCTCAACGCCGCCTCGTTCCCGGCGTCAACCATGAGGTGGAAGCCGCCAAGCCCCTTCACCGCGACGATTCGCCCCTCGCAGAGCGCCGCGCAGGCCATCGCCAGCGCCTCTTCCCCCTCACCCAGCCATTGCCCCGCCGGATCGCGCAGCGAGAGTCGCGGCCCACACTCCCGACAGCCGTTCGGCTGAGCGTGAAAACGCCTGTCTGCCGGGTCCTCATACTCTGCACGGCACGCCGCACACATCACGAACCCCTTCATTGTCGTCGTCGACCGGTCATACGGCAACGACTCGATGATCGTGTATCGGGGTCCACAATTGGTACAGTTGGTGAATGGATAGTTGAATCGCCGATTGGCTGGATCGAGGATCTCCGCCAGGCACTGCCGACACGTCGCGATGTCCGGCAACACCAGCGCAGTCGGCTCCCCGGCTTCAGGAGAGGCTACAATACCGGGCAAAATCCGGAAATGACCGTCACCGCAGGGATCGCAGAAAAATGGTTCGAGGCCGGTGATCATCGCCAGCGGCGGCGCCTCGCGCGCCACTCTCACCAGGAACTGGCGCAGTGGCTCCTCCCCACCCTCGACCTCGACCTCAACCCCGGTCACCACATTCCGAACCCAGCCGGTCAGCCCCATCGACGCCGCGAGCCGAAAGACAAACGGTCGGAAACCAACCCCCTGCACCGCACCGCGAATCATCACCCGCAGCCGTGAACGTCGAACAATGCTTTCCGACTCAGGCAATTCAGCCCCGGATCGTGGAACGCTCATCCCCTCACCAGATCATATAAATCGGCTCTCTGCCGATTCAGAACCCGCGCAATCTCCGCTGTCACCGATACCACTGCCTCCTCGACCGCCGGCGAAACCAGGCTCCCCGGCGCGAAAGACTCACCCGTAATCCCAATGACAACCATCACCGATGGCAATAAGCCAAGCACTCGCGCCAACTCTACCGCCTCGGCAACGCTGAAGGCATGCGTCGAATAATGGAAAAAGTCAGAGGGAAGCGGCTCTCCCACGACATTGAACCGGTGGACACGCCCGGGCTGGCCAGCCCCGCCTGTCGACTGAACGGCGTCGATCAGAATGACACGGTCATATCCCGCCCAGCAATCGATCAGCGCTGCCCCCTCCCCGCTCGCTTCAATTATGGCTATTGGTATGGCTATTGGTATGGCTATTGGTATGGCTATTGGTACTGCTGCTGGTACTGGTATTTCTGTTGGTACTGATAAAGGCGGGCCGGCAAGCGCCGCCAGCCGACGCGCAACCAGCACCCCGGCCGCATCGTCACCACGAAGCGGATTGCCGACTCCAATGACAAGCGTCCGGGAACCGGTATC
>JBEIMN010000487.1:0-3084 GCA_040378705.1 Acidobacteriota bacterium | reverse complement strand
TTGTGAAGCACTCTTAACTAATGACTAATGGATTTTGGGTTTAACGACCCTGGACGTTTTATCAAAAGAACCGGCATCAATAATCGGCGTGGCGCTTGAGTGGATTAGATCGGAGCCTTGTGGCTCGTGCGGATCAGGCCGAAAACGCCGACACGATTACCGGTCAAAGCTGAATGGGCGTGGATTTCGAATATCAAGCGCGCTTCTCGATCAAACCTAAGGAGTAGAGCAACAATATGTCATCTGGAAATGGTGGTAACGGTCAGGGGGCCGCTGGAAAAGTGGTCCAGATCATTGGCCCTGTCGTCGACGTCGAATTTTCGGAGGGGAACCTGCCGCCAATCTACCAGGCGCTGCGGATAACCAGTGAAGGATTTGATGTCCCGACTCCGATCAACGTCATCTGTGAGGTTCAGCAGCACCTTGGTGAGGGGCGAGTGCGTACCGTCTCGATGCTGCCCACGGATGGAATGGTTCGTGGAATGAAGGCGATCGATACAGGTGGTCCGATCAAGGTTCCGGTTGGAAATGGCACGCTTGGCCGCATCATCAACGTTATCGGTGAACCGGTCGATGAGCGTGGCCCGGTTGAGGCCTCCGATTACTATCCGATCCATGCCCACGCACCTGGTTTCGAGGATCAGTCGACCTCGCTCGAGATGCTGGTTACCGGAATCAAGGTCATCGATCTGATCCAGCCGTTCCTGAAGGGTGGTAAGATTGGGCTCTTCGGCGGAGCCGGCGTCGGTAAGACGGTGACGATCATGGAGCTGATCAACAACATCGCGAAGGCCCACGGCGGATTTTCGGTCTTTGCCGGTGTTGGTGAGAGAACCCGCGAAGGAAACGACCTCTGGCTCGAGATGCGTGAGGCGAAGGTTATCGACGACGAGGATATGTCCAAGTCGAAGGTTGCCCTCGTCTACGGTCAGATGACGGAGCCCCCGGGAGCACGACTCCGCGTCGCCCTTTCGGGACTTACCGTTGCTGAGTATTTCCGTGATCAGGGGCAGGATGTGCTCCTCTTCGTCGACAACATCTTCCGTTTCACGCAGGCAGGTTCGGAGGTCTCGGCGCTCCTCGGGCGTATGCCGAGCGCCGTCGGATATCAGCCCAACCTTGCGACCGAGATGGGTGAGCTTCAGGAGCGCATCACCTCGACCAAGCACGGTTCGATCACGTCCGTTCAGGCAATCTACGTTCCGGCCGATGACCTGACAGATCCGGCGCCGGCGACAACCTTTGCCCACCTCGACGCGACGACTGTTCTCTCCCGTCAGATTGCAGAGCTTGGTATCTATCCGGCAGTCAGTCCGCTCGAATCATCGTCACGAATTCTCGATCCGCGCATCGTCGGCGACGACCACTACAACACCGCTCAGGACGTCAAGCGAGTTCTCCAGCGCTACAAGGACGTCCAGGACATCATCGCCATTCTTGGTATCGATGAACTTCCGGAGCAGGATAAGCTGATCGTCTCCCGCGCGCGCAAGATCCAGCGTTTCCTTTCACAGCCATTCCACGTTGCCGAGCAGTTTACCGGTATCCCGGGCAAACTGGTTCCACTCGAAGAGACGATTCGTGGCTTCCGTGAAATCGTTGACGGAAAGCACGATGATATTCCGGAACAGGCCTTTTACATGAAGGGCACGATTGACGAAGTGGTCGAAGCGGCCAGGAAGATGTAACCTATGGCAGACAAACTTAATCTGGAAATCATCACGCCTGAGCGACGTGTCCTGAGTGAAAAGGTGGACGAGATCGTCGTCCCGGGGCTGGAGGGAGAGCTTGGTATTCTCCCCCAGCACACTCCGCTCATCTCGCAGCTTCAGACTGGTATCCTGAGTTATCGTCAGGGAACTGAAAAGAAGCTGGTCCACGTCAGTGGCGGGTTCGTCGAGGTGCTGCCCGACCAGGTCGCGGTCCTCTCCGATGTCGCAGAGCGGCCGGAGGAGATCGATATTGAGAGAGCGCGGAAGGCACGTGAGCGGGCCGAGACGCGGATTGCCACTGGTGGTGACGATATTGACTTCAGGCGCGCCGAACTCAAGCTTCAGCGGGCGATGATCAGAATTCAGCTCGCCAGCAAGGGGCTGTAGCCGGAATTTTACCACCTGGAATTTAATCTGACAGCATTTGGCATTCGTTGGTACCGTGCGCGCCGGCCCGATTGGGCCAGCGTACGGTGCTGGTGTGGTGACAGGCTTCAGCAGACAGGATGAGACTGCAACTTCGGATTCACCGATCCGATTGGCTGCAGCATCGGCCTGTCTATTTCATTTTCTGCGGCCATTGGTTCAAATCCTGAGCTGCCCACTGAGCGGCATAATTTAAGGTAAACGGTTTAACGAGATGAGCTATTTTTTCCTGGTACAACTGGTCCTGGTGCAACTGGTGTCGTCTCCGATATTGTTGGTTTTGGAGCAGGCCGGTGACAGTCTGCCGGGTGGGAGCTTGCCCCCTGACAGCCTGATCGGACTGCTTCTGCGTGCCAGTCCGATTGCCAAGTTGGTGTTGCTGCTGCTGCTTGGACTCTCGATCGCCTCGTGGTCGATCGTCTTCACGAAGTGGCGGCTGACAAAGCGAAACCGTGAATTAGCGACCGCCTTTCTTCAGATCTTTGAGAAGAGTACGAAGTGGGCGGAGTTGTATGCCAATACCGCTTCGCTCTCCGACAATCCGATCAAGTCGATCTTTCTGGCGGCGCACGGAGAGTTGCAGAAGCAGAAGCGATTGAATACTGACGCGATTCAGCGTGTCATGCAGAGCGCGTCGATCGACGAGGCGACAAGGATGGAGCAGAGTCTGGGAGTGCTGGCCTCAACGGCGAGTGCCGCTCCGTTTATTGGACTCTTCGGGACGGTGGTTGGAATAATCATTGCGTTTCAGGGGTTGTCACAGGCGACGACCTCCTCGATTCAGGCTGTCGCCCCGGGTATTGCCGAGGCGCTGATCGCGACCGCCGCCGGGATTGGCGCCGCAGTTCCGGCCGTGCTTGCGTACAATCACTTTGTCAATCTGATCAAGGTGATGACGGCTGAGATGGACAGCTTTTCACTGCGGCTTCTCAACCTGATCGAACGC
>JBEIMN010000486.1:0-3085 GCA_040378705.1 Acidobacteriota bacterium | reverse complement strand
CCCCGGCGGTGGTTTTGGCGGTCCCGGAGGTGGTTTTGGTGGTCCCGGCGGACTTCCGATCCGTGAGCTCAACCTGACGGAAGAGCAGAAGACGAAGATCCGGACCATCTTCGAGAGCGCGATGGATGGCGGTGAAGCGGTCCGCGAGCAGATGCACGAGCTTCAGGATCAGCGGCGTGCGATCGTGGCTTCGGAAGTCTTCAACGCCGAAGCGGCGCGCGAACTGGCGACCCGTGAAGCGGCACTCTCCGTCGCGATGAACCTCAGGCGAATGGAGACCGAGAACGCGATCTACAATGTCCTGACGCCTGAGCAGAAGGCGAAGCTGGCCGAACTTGAGAAGAATCGCCCGGCCGGCCCCCCGCAGGGTCGTCGTGGGTCGGTCAACACCCCTGGCGTTCAGTAAGCAGAACATAAGCCAGGTCAGCGAAAATTCAATTACCCGGAGCCGGATATGGCGCGAAGCCAACGGCTCCGGGTTTCCATTATCGACCAGCCCGTCATAAACCAAAGTCATATGAGAAAAACGTTGTGGATCGTTACGCTGATCGCCGCACTGTTTGCGGGGCCAATAGTTGATGATGCGGCCCGTGCCGGAGGGGGAGTGTCCACTGGTGTAGTTATCGTCAATGCTGCGAGTTATGACTCAGTGGTGGCGTCAGGATCGATCGCCGCGCTTTTTGGAAGTAATCTGACAGTAGAGACCCGGTCGGCAACGGCGCTGCCGCTGCCAACGATGCTTGGCGGGATCGAGGTCAAAATCGGGGGGAAGTCGGCCCCACTCTTTTTCGTTTCACCATCGCAGATCAACCTCCAGGTTCCAAATGGAGTCGGTCCCGGATCGGTTTCGATCGAGGTTCTCGGGGTGGGCAGTTCGTCTCATCTCTCCACCGGGACCGTTCTGATTGCGGAGTCAGCCCCCGGCGTATTCACGATCGATTCGAGTGGGCGTGGGCAGGCGAGCGCGGTCAATTCAGACTACACCTGGAATGGAAATTTCGGACTCCTGCCGGGGGCCAGACCGGAAATGGCCGGAAGTTATGTCGCAATCTTCGCGACTGGAATTGGACCGACCTCACCGATCGTTCCCGATGGAGAGGCCGCCCCGGTTGATGGTTTGGCCTACGGTACTGGAACGACGACCGTCACGGTCGCTGGTCAGCAGGTCCCAGTTCTCTTCAGCGGGCTGGCGCCGGGCTTTGCCGGATTGTGGCAGATAAATATCCAGCTTCCCGCCGATCTGCCAACCAATCCGGCCACCAGCCTGCGGATTACCCGGAATCTCTCCAGTACAGAGACAACGCTGGCCGTCGCAGGACGACGCGATTATTCAGTTGTCAGCGGGAATGTCATCGATGGATTGAGCGGAGGCGTAGTCACCAGTGCCAGTGTTACTCTGACATCAGCCGGACAACCCAATCCGGTAAGTCGCGTTACGGCGACAGATGCGCAGGGCGGCTTTACCTTTCCTGTTGTCGGGCCGGGAAGCTATACCATCGATGTCTCAGCGACAGGCGTTGAAAGCGGATCGGCCGTCGTTACTGCTGTTGCAGGAGAGCCGGCGACCGCTTCACTGACTCTTGCAAAACAGAGGCCGAATATCATCGTTGTCATCGCCGACGACCTCGGATATGCCGACCTTGGGATACAGGGAAGCACGGAGATACTCTCGCCGGCAATCGATTCAATTGCCAGAAACGGCATCCGCTTCACCAATGGCTATGTCAGTGCACCGGTATGTGCTCCGACGCGCGCTGGTTTTCTGACCGGACGTTATCAGCAGCGATTCGGCTATGAGTTATTGCCAGCTCCAAATGACACAACCTATGGGCTGTCAATCAACGAGGTGACCATCGCGGATCGTCTCCGAACGCTGGGGTATTCAACCGGACTGATTGGCAAATGGCACATGGGGCTCCAATCGCAGTTTCATCCACAACAGCGTGGGTTTGACGAATTCTTTGGTTTTTTACCGGCGATGCATTCATACACGGTATGGAATCAGCCCAACAACCCGATCTATCGTGGCACACAGTCGGTAAGTGAGAGTACCTATCTGACCGATGCCTTTTCACGTGAGGCGGTCGACTTCATCCAGCGCAACAAGAGTCGGCCATTCTACCTTCAGCTTGCTTTTAACGCTGCTCACGAACCAATGCAGGCGACGACGGACTATCTGTCACGGTTTTCCGGCATTACCGATATTAACCGGCGAACATTCGCCGCGATGGTCGCGGCCATGGACGACGGAGTCGGCAAAGTCATCGCGAAATTGCGCGAAATGAAGCTGGAAGATAACACGCTGATCGTCTTCTTCAGTGACAATGGTGGAATTCCGAGTGGTAACACATCACGAAACACCCCGCTTAATGGACAGAAGGATCAGTTACTTGAAGGGGGTATCAGGACACCGGCTATGATGCAGTGGAAGGGGTATCTGCCATCAGGGGTAGTCAGCAGTGCGCCTGTTATTGCCCTGGACTACCTTCCAACCATAATTTCGGCAGCCACCGGGCGCCGATTTTCAGATCAGACGCTGGATGGCGTCAATCTGATCCCCTACCTGAAGGGAATCGAGACTGATGTACCACCCGACAAACTGTTCTGGCGCTCCGGGACGACTCAATATGCAGCACGTGTTGGCGACTGGAAACTCCTCTATATGCAGAACACGATTCGACTCTACAACCTTGCGAGCGATCAGGGTGAGTCCATCAACCTGGCTGATTCGAATCCGGCAAAGCTGGCGGAGATGAGAGCGATCTACACTTTGGTGAAGGATCTGCTATTCCTCATCTATCTGTGTTACGAGCTTCGGGTGGAACTCCACCTACCTGCCCTGATTTTTGAAGGCAACTCTGCGGTTGTCACAGTCACCACGGAGGAGAATGCATATGCATTGTCGTACTAAGTTGGATTATTGTTAACTTTACTTATTAGCTATCATGCAATTATTTATTATTTGAACGAGCTTTTGGTTCTTCGTGTTGCTGTAGCGAAAGCTTTGGCCGCGCTGAGGTATTATAATCTATACTTCGTGGTTATTGTGCCATTCATGGCGCCAATAATATTTTGTTATGTAATT
>JBEIMN010000485.1:0-3091 GCA_040378705.1 Acidobacteriota bacterium | reverse complement strand
GGTTTGGCCAGATTTGGCCAGATTGACAGGGCTCGATTGTTAAGGATGCAGCGCCCAATATTGACTTGTCGGGAAGAGAGGCATAGATTGACGTCCACGCACGCATAATTTATTCACTTTTGTGGTCAACAAAGTAGTCAGCAAAGTGATCGGGGGAACCTGATCAATGCGACTAATGAGATTAACGAGACTAGCTAAATGGGGGGGCGCAGCATGTCCAGGCTTGGAAATAGTCGGCGACTTGGCAGGAATATTGGATTGGCACTATTACTGACGGCAATGATCGGATTGCTTGGTTATTCGGTGATTGAAGCCGTTGCGAAGCAGCGCGCCGGCGAGGCGATGGCGGCAAGCGCCAATGCCTTCATTGCTTCTTTGAACGCAGAGCAGCGGACAAAGGCGCTCTTCAGGTTTGAGGACGAGCAGCGGAAGGATTTCTATTTTGTGCCGCGGACGCGGTTTGGGGTGACGCTGAAGGATCTCGACGAGAAGCAGCGCAAGCTGGCCATGGACTTTCTGCGGACGGGGCTTGGGGTCGCCGGATACCAGAAGGCGACGACGATCATCAGCCTTGAACCGATCCTCTTCGAGTTGGAGGGGGCGAAGCGGATCCACCCGCGCGATCCTGAACTTTACTACATTTCGCTCTTTGGGACGCCATCGGCAAAGAGTCCGTGGGGATGGCGTTTCGAGGGGCATCATCTCTCGGTCAACGTGACGGTGGTTAAGGGAGAGCTGATCGCGAACTCGCCGTTGTTTATGGGGTCAAATCCGGCCGAGGTACGCGAAGGGCCGCACAAGGGTTTGCGGACGCTGGCTGGTGAGGAGGACGAGGGGCGGGCACTGGTTCAGTCGCTTGACGAGAAGCAGCGTCAGCTCGCGATCTACCTTGAGAAGGCTCCGGCCGACATTCTGACGATGAACAGCCGCAAGGTCGATCCGCTGAAGCCGGAAGGTCTCTCCGCCGGGCAGATGACGGCCGTCCAGCGCCGGCAGTTGATGAAGCTGATCGATGTCTATCTCGCGCGGATGCCGCAGGAGGTGGCGGACGCGCGACGGACGAAGCTGAATGCCGGTGGACTTGCGAAGATCAGCTTTGCCTGGGCGGGCGGGTTGAACAAGGGCGACTACCATTATTACCGTGTCCAGGGGCCGACCTTCCTGATTGAGTACGACGACACGCAGAACAATGCCAATCACATCCACTCGGTCTGGCGCGATTTCAACGGTGATTTCGGGGTCGATCTGCTGGCGGAGCATTACCGGACACAGTCGCATAACCAGACGGCGGCAAGGTAGCGGCAAGTTGATTGAACGGCAGGAGGGATGACGATGATTGTGCGTGCGACAGTCTTGTTACTGATGCTGTTGGTGCAGGGGCAGGTGCAGGGTCAGGAGCTGGGATGGGAGAGGCTGATCAACTCTGACCGCGAGCCGCAGAACTGGTTGAGTTACGGTGGAAACTACAGTGCGCACCGCTACAGTTCGCTGGATCAGATCAACCGTGGCAACGTCGGGCAGCTCGCGCCGGCCTGGATGTTCCCGACGGGTGAGCTGCGGGGCGGGCTGAACGCAACGCCGCTGGTCGCGGATGGAGTGATGTATCTGATGGGGCCGATGAATCGCGTCTTCGCGCTCGACGCGGTGAAGGGGACGATCCTGTGGCGGTACCACTATAAATTGCCGGAGATCTCGATCCCGTACCAGCCGGGATCGCGTGGATTGGCGATTGGTCACGGCCGGGTCTACTTTGGAACGGTCGACAACCACGTTGTCGCGCTCGACGCGAAGACAGGTCGCGAGATCTGGGAGGTCGAGGTCGAGGATGTCCGGCAGTGCGGCTGCAACATCACCTCGGCGCCGCTGATTATCCGGGACAAGATGATCGTTGGCGGGACGGGTGGCGAGCACGCGCATCGTGGTTACATCAATGCTTTCGACGCGAAGACCGGGCGGCATCTCTGGCGTTTCTACACGATTCCGGCGCCGGGAGAGCCCGGTGCGGAGACGTGGGACCCGCGCATGCTCAAGTATGGTGGTGCGCCGGCCTGGCTTGTTGGTTCGTATGACCCTGAACTGAATCTGCTTTATTGGGGCATTGGCAATCCCTCCTCCGATTTTTATGATGCGCTGCGCCCCGGCGACAATCTCTACTCCAATTCGATCATCGCGCTCGATCCCGATACCGGCCGGTTGAAGTGGCACTACCAGGAGGTGCCGCACGATATGTACGACTTCGACTCTGCCTATGAGTGTGTCCTGATCGACTATGAGAAGGGGGGCCGGAAGCAGAAGCTGTTGGTGCATGCGAACAAAGGGGGCTACACCTGGGTGCTCGACCGCGCGACAGGAAAGTACGTCAACGCCTATCCGCACGTCGATGAGTTGACATGGCTGAAGGGGGTTGATGGAAATGGTCGGCCGGTTGGGATGCAGCCGGTGCCGCCGGACAAGGAGACCTTTGTCTGTCCAAGCGCGGCGGGTGGTCGAAACTGGGATCACTCGAGTTACAGCCCGCGAACGCGGCTCTGGTACAACATCGGCTGGGAGATCTGCAACATCATCCGGCCGGAGAAGATGGAGCCGAAGGAGGGGCAGCCGTTGTTTGGCGGTTCGATGACCTTTGTCGCGCCGCGTGGAAAGCCGGCCTACGGTCACATCAATGGCTTTGATCCACTGACGGGAGAGCGGAAGTGGCGATACCAGACGCGGTATATGAATGTGGCCTCGCTCCTCTCAACGGGGGGCGACCTGATCTTCACGGGCGATGTTATGGGTGAGGTCTTCGCGCTCGACGCGACGAATGGGAAGAAGTTGTGGGGCTTCAATACCGGGGCGAGTGTGACGGGTTCGCCAATCACCTATTCGGTAAATGGTCGGCAGTATGTTGCGGTTCCGACGGGGATGGGGTCGTTGGTTGGCGGGCTGACGCCGCTGATCTGGCCTGAGTCGGGTGGCAGTTTCCCGGAGCGCGCCTCGACGCTGGTGGTCTTCGCGTTGCCGGCAGTAGCAGGTAATGGCCGATGAGCAGAATTATGTTTGAGGGAAGAGGAGTCCGGCGAACTCTCCTGTCGATGGTCGTGGTAATGCT
>JBEIMN010000484.1:0-3093 GCA_040378705.1 Acidobacteriota bacterium | reverse complement strand
TCCTATTCCATTTGGCTCTTCTGCAGTTCAGACTTCAACAGAAAGGCTCCGGCGGTGACGACCCTTTCCCCTTTCCTGACCCCATCGAGAATCTCGATCAGCTCGCCCTCCTGTCGTCCCGTCCGGACGAGCCGTTTCTGGTAGCGTGATTGATCGAGCGCGACGAAGAGCGCGACCTGACCATCGATATCGAGCAGTGCCGATTTGGGGATGAGCAGCGCCTTTGTCTTGTTACCGGCGGCGATCCTGGTCGTGGTGTACATTTCAGGCTTGAGCTTGCCGGAGCGGTTATCGACGAGGCAGCGAACCTCGATCATCCGTGTCTGGGGATTGAGCACCTCACCGATGCGGTCGATCCGTCCGTTGAAGGACTGATCGGGATAGGCGGCAACACTGATCGACATCGGCATACCAACCTTCAGTTCCGGGAGACGCGTCTCTTCGACCTCGGCAAGAACCCAGACCTGCGAAAGATCGCTGATCGTGAAGAGGTGATCGCCAGGGTTGACGCCGGCGCCGGCAGTGATCTTTCGCTCCATTATTATGCCGCTCGCCGGGGCGCGAACGAGCACTGGCGCGTCGTAATCGAGCTTGTCTGGTGAGAGCCCAAGCAGATCGAGATGGCCCTTGGCGCGTTCCAGTTCCGCCTCGGCGTGGATGACCGCCTGCTGCGACGAATCGAGTTCGACCTGTGCGCGATCAAGCTCCTGCCTTGAAAGCGCTTTCGCCTGATAAAGCCTCTCGGCTCGTTCAAAGCTGGTCCGTGCGAAAGCGGCCTGCATACGCTTCTGCGACAGGCCGGCGCGCGCCTGAACCAAATTGGCCCCGGCCTCGTGAACATCGTGGGAGTGGATCGCTGCCAGCGGCTGCCCCTGCCGGACGCTGTCACCAACTCTGACCGGAACCTTCATGACCGCGCCATCGATGAAGGCGCCGACGCGCGTCGTCTTGTCCTCGTTGAGGGCCACCCTTCCGGTGCTCTCAATCGGGGCGACCAGATCGGCCTCGACCGCCTCGACCGTGGTCAGCTTCGCATAGCGGAGCGAGTCCGCAGTCAGGGTCAGTATGCCCTCCCCAGCCGGCGCACCTGCTGCCGGGGTTGATGTGGCCGGCGCCTCAGCCGGAGCACTCTTATCAGATTTCGTGCAGGCCGTCAGGCCGGCCAACAGTCCGAACACTATAAGTATCAGGCCGGTCTTCATCTTCATCTCAATTCTCTCCTTCCAACGGCGAGCGCCAGCTCAGCCAGCGCCATCTGCAGATCCAACTGTGTACGATAGAACAGTCGCCGCACTTCATTGCGGGCCCGCTGGGCTTCAAGGACCTTGTAAAGATCGGCCGCGCCCTCACGGTAAGCGGTCAGTGCGATATTTCTCGACTCATCGGCCCGCGCCAGAAAATCTTTCTTCATCTCGACGAGCCGCGACTCCAACTGGCGGACCGCACGGTGGCTGACCTCGACCTCGGCTTTGATGTAGCTGGTTCGCGCCACCAGTTCAAGTTCGGCCGAATTGACCCCCGCCGTCGCCTGGCCGATCTCGCCGCGGTTCTTATTGAAAAGTGGAAGCTGAATCGTGACATAGGCGATGAAGGTATTGTAACCAACCGTTCTCTTGTAGCCACCCGAGACATCGAGATCGGGCCGTGCATTGGCCTGCTGCAGGCGAAGATTCGCCCGCTCCGCCTCGATCCGGGATCGAAGCAGCCCGAGCTCGACCCGCTTCTCCTCCGCTTCGGTCATCAGCTCTGTCACCGGCTGCCGGAGGAGCGGCGAATCGAGCAGTGCCGGTTCAAGCAGAACAAAGCCGGTATTGAAGCTTGTCGCGCCCATCGCGCGGAGCAGTTCGAGCTTTGCCCGTTCCAGCTCCTGTTCGGTGACAAGCTGCTGGTTGAGCAGCGTCTGCTGCTCGAGCCGCGCACGCAGCACCTCCCACTCCGCCGCATACCCCTCCTTGAACCTTGCCGAAGTATACTCGACCAGTTGATCGAGATCGCGCCGGTTCTCCTCCGCAATCATCAACTGGCTCTGCAACTGCAACGCCGTCCAGTATCGCGCCGTGATATCCTGCCATAACTGCTTTCGCGTCAGATCGACCTCGATCTCGACCGCGGCAAAGGCACGCTCAGCCAGATCTCTGCGCCGTGTCGCCTTGCCCGCCGTCTCGAAACGCTGTGTGCTGTAAATGAACAGATCGATCTCTCTCGAGAATGAAAAGGGTGGACGCCCCCACGCGCGCCAGTTCTCGGATTGAAACGTCAGGGTCGGATTGGGCCGCACGCCGGCGAACTGTCGGTACTTGTCCGCCCCCTCAACACGCTTTCGTGCCGCCTCGATCAGCGGATGGCTCTCCTGCGCCGCTTTCCAGCACTCCTCGAGCGTCAAAGGTCTCTTTTCATTCCCCGATTGCGCCCATCCCAACTGGCTGATTAAGACGGTCGACGCCAGTATCAGAATCGACGTTCCGAAGATTCCCAGTCTCTTGATTCTCATTCCATTCGACTCATACAATAATTACCGACTGGAAAGGGACACCTCGCCCCCCCTCCAGATCAATCAACCACTATTACCGTTCACCTGTCAGGGTAACCCATTCACCCGAACATGTCACCAATTTGCCCGACTTCGTAACATTTTCGCCAAACTTTTGAATAAAATTGAGCCCTGATTCCACTGTAAGTTTCTGCGCATGGAAGGAAATAGGCGATCGGATTTTTAAGAGTCGGCCGCCCTGGGTGCGCGGGCCTCCGGCCCGCATGTCTCAGCTTCAAACGCACCTGCTTGCACCATTACTGACCCTTACTGCAGACCATCACCTGCACCTCGACCTACCCTTGCCAGCTCTGGCCAGCTCTGGCAAGGGTTTCTGCGTTCTATTTCATCTCAAAGCGGCTCGTTGCCTAAGGCATGCGGGCCGGAGGCCCGCGCACCCAGCCCTAAGACGCATTGTCGCCTTTGTTAATGAAAATATGTCGACGTGGCCCTGGGGGTCAGACCTGACGCTAGTCTGCAAGGCTGAAAGACCGTGTAAAGATCTCCTTCTTTCCCGGCTGCAACCCAACGACCAGCGCCTCGTGTCCATTGACGGCGACAAC
>JBEIMN010000483.1:0-3104 GCA_040378705.1 Acidobacteriota bacterium | reverse complement strand
GTGTTGGTCAATGGTGATACGGTCGTCGAGCCGAACGAGCTCTTCACGGTCGAGCTCACCGCCGTCAGCGGCGCCGTTGTCAGTGATGGTCAGGGGCAGGGAACGATCGAGAACGACGATTTCTCGACCCTCTCGATTCATGACATCCAGGGGCAGGGCAGCGAGTCTCCGCTCGCCGGCGCCGTCGTGCGGACTCGCGGAGTGGTGACAGGTCGGAGGAGTACCGGGTTTTTCATCCAGGAGCCCGCGCCGGACAGTGATCCGCTGACCTCGGAAGGGCTGGCAGTCTATACCGGTTCGGCGCCACCGGCCGCCGTCGCGGTCGGCAATCTGGTCGAGGTGTCCGGCACGGTCAGCGAATATGTGCCATCAGCCGATCCGCTCCAGCCGCCGCTGACCCAGTTGACTCAGCCGACAGTAACACTTGTCGCGACCGGTCAGCCGTTGCCATCCCCGGTCGTGCTCACGCCATCATTTCCGGCGCCATCCGGGGCCTTCGATCAGCTCGAGCGCGTGGAGGGAATGCGAGTCAGCGTACCGTCCCTGACCGTCTGTGCGCCAACGCTTGGTTCGATCAACGAAGTGAACGCGACCGCCTCGTCGAGCGGCATATTTTTTGGCGTCGTGACCGGAGTTGCGCGACCATTCCGCGAGCCGGGAATTCAGGCCCCCGATCCCTCTCCAGCCGGTACAATTCCGCCGATCCCCCGTTTTGACGCTAATCCGGAGAGGATCAGGATTGACAGCGATGGCCTGACTGGCGGGACGACGCTCAATCTCTCCGTCGGGACGGTGATCACAGGCCTGGTTGGCCCACTCGATTACGCCCTGCGCAGTTACACACTCCTGCCGGAACCCGGAAGCCAGCTCGCAACGACCGGAGGCGTCGCGGCTGCCGCCGTTACCGTTTCCGACAGTTCCGAGTTTACCGTCGCGACCTTCAATCTTCAGCGATTTTACGACACGGTCAATGATCCCTCTGTCGCCGAACCGGTCCTGACGGCGACGGCTTTCAACAACCGCCTCACCAAGGCTTCGCTCGCGATCCGCAACTACCTCCGATCCCCGGATATCATCGGGGTCGTCGAGGTTGAGAATCTGTCGACTCTCCAGTCGCTCGCGGCGCGGATTGGCAGCGATGCGGCAGCCGCCGGGCAGCCTGATCCGCAATATGCCGCCTATCTGGTCGAGGGGAATGACGTTGGCGGTATCGATGTCGGCTTTCTTCTCCGGACATCACGGGTATCGGTTGAAACCGTCACCCAGGAGCTGGCTGCCTCGCGCCTGATCAATCCTGACGGGACGACCGATCTGCTCAATGATCGTCCGCCGCTGCGGCTCAGGGCGGTCATCAACCATTCCAGCGGCAGCCGTTTTCCGGTGACGGTGATCGTCAATCACCTCCGCTCACTTGGTGGGGTCTCCGATCCATCGCCCGGTTCAAGCGGCTGGCAGACCGCTGGGCATCGTGTCCGAGCGAAGAGGCAGCGTCAGGCCGAAGACCTGGCGCGCCTGGTTCAGGCCCGCCAGCTTGCAGATCCGGCGGAACGAATCATCCTGATCGGGGATTTCAACGCCTTTGAATTCAATGACGGCTTCACAGATTCGATCAATACGATCATTGGTCGTCCGGCCCCCGACAATGAGACCGCCGTCGCCGGCGATGGACTCGATCTTGTCGGACCAGATCTCGTCAATCTCTCCGCGCTCTCTCCGGCTGCCGATCGTTACTCGTATGTCTTTGACGGCAACGCGCAGTCGCTCGATCATATGCTGGTCAGTCAGTCGCTGGTCAGCGCGACGCTGGCGCGACGGGTCGAGCATCCACGGCTCAATGCAGACTTTCCGGAGACGGCTCGCAACGATGCCGCAACTCCAATCAGACTATCTGATCACGATCCACTGGTCGGATATTTCAAAGTCGCTGACTTCTGCACCGCCCCATCACCGACGCTCGCTTACGCTCCGGCGGTTGAGATCTTTGCCGGGGGCAGTCTGACCATCGCACCGACCTCCGGTCCACTGCCGATTCCAGTCAACGGGGCCGGAACGATCAGCATTCTCAGTCGCGGCTCATTTATCGGCACACTCGCGGTCGATTCCTCCGGCAACGTCAGTATTACACGGGCCGGCCCGGTCGGAACTCACTCCATCATCATCCGCCTTACCAACGCGTGCGGACAGACGAAGGATGCACTGATTCAGGTTACCGTCACCCCGGTGATCGTCGGACCTGGCTCGCCGGTTCCGGCCCTGCCGCCAGCCGATCGCCCGGTGATCTCACCCCCAACCGGACTCAATGCCGGCAGTGTTCTGTTCTTTAACGCCTATAGCTCTTCAACCGATTATCGCCACGATTCGATGATCAGCCTGACCAATACCAACCCGGCGCAATCCGTTTCGGTTCGGATCCTGTTCATCGATGGGCAGACCGGAGCCGCCGAGAGCCGCTTTCTAACCCTGACGCCGAACCAGACGATTCGATTCCTGGCCAGTGATCAGGATCCGGGCGTCACCGGCTACATTATGGCACTGGCCATCGATGATCACGGCTGTCCGCTCAACTTCAACTACCTGATCGGCGAGGCTGCCGTCAGGTTTGAGAGTGGCCACGCCTCAAACCTTGCTGCCATCGCCGTCGCCGCCATCGCAGACTCCGACTTGCTCTGCCAGCCCGGTCTCGTGATCGATCTGCCTTTTGACGGAAATGTCTTCCAGATGCTCCCGCGAACACTCGCTGTCAACAGCGTTCCTTCGCGCCTCGATGGAAATCAGACCCTCCTGATCGTCAATCGCCTTGGCGGCAATCTCACGAACACCATCAGCCCCATCGGAACCATCAGCGGCTCCCTCTACAATGACGTCGAAGCCGAATGGTACTTTACGATCCAGGGCAACTCGCCGCAATTGCGCGGAATAATGGCCAGCGCCACTTTTCCGCTCACCAGTCTCCGCTTCGAAAATGTTGTTCCTGCCGGGCGCACCGGCTGGATAAGACTCGCAACCACCGCCGAGACTGGGATCATTGGCGCGGTCATCAACCTCAATTCGTCGGGCTATAACAACGGTCACAACCTTCACGCCCTGACCCTGACTCCATCCAC
>JBEIMN010000482.1:0-3108 GCA_040378705.1 Acidobacteriota bacterium | reverse complement strand
TTGCCGCAGTTGCAGCAAAACAAGCAAGTGGTATGGTAAAGGCCCCTAATGGTTTCAATATCACCGAAATGGGCAAGACCTTGCGACGACATTTTGCTAATCGCTGGGAAGAGGCGATCTCAGAGATAGACCAAGGGCAGGATCTTTCAAAAGGCGCAGTCCTGAAGGGGAACGTAAACTCGGTTGAAGAACAGGACGTCAGCTCCATGAATGACGTTGACGAGGAACCAGCTCCCGTCGCACCGACGTATCAAGACGTTGACCCACAGATCACAATAGTCCGCAGCAAACCCTCTGGCACGAGGCCCCGAGTCTCAACGATCCCTCTCAAGATCACGAGAGTAAAGCCAACAATCAAAGCCCAAGATCAAGACGATATATCACAAAAGAATCCGGACAAGACAGTTCCAAATTACAAATTGGACAGTGACTCGGATGGCGAAGAAGAACGACAAGTAGAGGAGCAAAACCGGAGAACTGACGCAAAGATCCGGGCACCTACAAAGTTAAGCCCTTACAACCATAGAGCCACTACCGCTTGGTCCGAGTCTGGCAGTTCACGCACAGGAGTGTCAGTGAACCCCGACAAGTATCTTCCATATTTCAAGAAGTCAGGCGAAATAATGGCGAAGCATCGCAGAGAAGCTGCCTTGTTTGCAGCGAAGGCGAAATTACTCGAAGGAGGGCCATTCAAAGGCATCGGTGATAAGCGAACGATCAGAGAGTTACTTACAAACGTCAGAACCTTTGCCATTCAAGAAGGGCTTGATCCAATTTTTTATCAAGCAGTTTTGAACGCGTTGCTCTCAGACAAAGTCAAGACAGCAGTACCCAGTGAGTTCTTCGACACTTACGAAGAAGTTGCGTTTCACCTGCGAGAGCGGGTCGCAAAATTGCTGAAAAAATACTCCGGTTCGGAGAATACCGAAAGACTCGAAGTCAAGAAACGGCTCGCAAACATCCCTCAGAACGATGGCGAATCACTTCGAAAGTATACCGAGAGGTTCGAGGAAGTAATATCTGCCCTGACCTACAAGGGAGTCGAAGTAGACCCCGCGGAGCTGGGTTCGCCACTGTCTTCGTCGTGGAGATGCTATTCTAACCACCGCTTCCGGATGTTCGTTTTCACTGATATCACGTTCGATACGATCATCGATATCCCTCTCCTCCCCATCTGGTCGTCTGTCCTGAGTTGAGTGCGCTATCGCGGTGAAACCTGTGACAGTGTTGAGTGGTAGAGTTGTTGTAAACAGTCCGGGATTGAGTATTTCAAAACTGCGCACAGTTTCAAGAAGCCTTTCAGTATTATCAGCAATATTCACGATTAGCGCCTCTGTTTGATCGTTCTGTCCTTCCCTGCGTAACTCTCCGATTCTCAATCTCATCTCCATAAGAGTCTCCTGAATGAAGCGAGTTGTTTGCATTATACCCATACAAACCCGGCAAGAGTATGGTGAAAGGTTGCCGCCGGTATGACGTCGCCTCCGTAGATATCCACTTTAGGTGCAATGTTTGGGACCCGGTGTGACCCAGATCTTACCGGCACTTTTTGAGTCTCGGCTTCCTCCAGATGGTATTCCAGACGACGTTGATGATACCCATACAAACCCGGCTAGAGTATGGTCGAAGGTTGCCACCGGTATGACGTCGCCTTTGTAGATGTCCACTCTAGCCGCAATGTTTGTGACCCGGTGTGACCGCCTTTCCTGGAATAATTCCATGACGAGTGGTTAATATTCGTCAGATGTGCATGATACTGATCCTGACAAGAATGCCTGATCGGTGGCTATGAAAACCTATGATAGATACCAAAAAGAACACCGATGATAGTTTAGGGATTCAAGATTATCGCGCCGTGGAGTGTGTCAGTCAATTATTTTCGTGCTCAAGTCATGGAAAGCATAGTGAGCAAGCAACAGGGGCCTGTCATAGGAAATTATAAAATAGCGAACCAGGCCACAGTCAGCGTGAAAATATCGAAAAGAATACTTAATATTCAATAAATACTCAATAGTCAATACTTCAAGGCATATTCGCCAATATACAGTATGGAAGAAATATTTTTGTTTGGTTGAATACTTAAATATTCGGGATTAAATATTGATTACCCCAGTATTCAATAAATCGCACATAGGTATAAAGTCCTTCCCGCACTCAATAATTCCAAGGAGTATAATCCGAACGAACGAAAGTCATAACTTGGCACAAAATAAATAGAAGCCAGGTTTAAAAATGCTTGGACTGGGCCGGGTCATGAATGCTTCGACTGGGTTGGGTCTGACAAATCCTATACTTTGTCTTCCCTCTGGAAAGCAGTGCTCGATGTGAACATACAATGACCGATCAAGAAGTGGAGTCGAGACGGATACACTCCCTCGACTTGACGCAACTGTGCCCCCAGATTCATCCACATTGTCAACGCTCATAATTATCCACACCGAGTCTGCAGAGTCCTTGAACGCATTGGCGCGCATTTTATAGTTCGAATGTCTCAAATATCGACCGTCGCTTGTTGAAAGCTTGACAAATAATGCGTGACCAGCCATTTCAGTTATCTGAGGAATGAAATAAGACTTGCTGGTACACAAGATCAGTTCTCCGGTGTCCTCGTCTACAGAAGCATAGAGTCTGTCCTGAGAACCGGCCAAGATTAAATTTATCCTTTTTGATGCTTCTCCATATTGGTTTCATTAAATCGTTTTGGGCCACAGCTTTAAGTGCTGATGATGCTACTATATGTGGTGGTCCCATCACCGGCGTTTTTGATGACGTCATCTTGCGAGCATCAGAGTGCTCCACGAGCTCAACCACGAAAAATTTCATCGACTGTCACTCAACTTGTCCAATAAGGTTAAAATGTCTTAACATTCTATCGGTCCGATTTCGGTTTTGTAACTTCCATGGAAGATGCAACCTACCACCTCTCGGACTCACCGCCCCGTTAAAGTCATCATACACAAGAACTTTTTGCCGCAGTTGCAGCAAAACAAGCAAGTGGTATGGTAAAGGCCCCTAATGGTTTCAATATCACCGAAATGGGCAAGACCTTGCGACGACATTTTGCTAATCGCTGGGAAGAGGCGATCTCAGAGATAGACCAAGGGCAGG
>JBEIMN010000481.1:0-3115 GCA_040378705.1 Acidobacteriota bacterium | reverse complement strand
GGCAGAGATCGATTTTCGGCCGGGACGGAGCATGCTTGCCCGTGTTCTCGCCGATCTGAAACGGGAGACAGGCCTCGTGACGTGGCGTTTCCTCTCGATCGATCCGACGACCGGACAGGCACCAACCGACATCGCGAATGGGTTTCTCCCGCCGAACAGCACCTCACCACAGGGAGCGGGGGCGGTTGTCTATTCGGTTCTGCCACGTTTGCGCCTCGCGTCGGGAACGGTGCTGGGAAACCAGCCGTCGATCGTCCTCGACCAGGCGGCGCCGATTCGACCCGGAACGTGGACCAACCGGCTCGACACCGTCAAACCGGCCAGCCGCGTCCAGGATCTTCCACCTGTCCAGCAGACAGCCTCATTCCAGGTCAAATGGGGCGGCACGGACGCAGACTCCGGAATTGAAAGCTATAACGTCTATGTCGCAGTCGATCAGGGGCCTTATCAGCTCTGGCAGACCGAGACAACCACGACCAGTGCCACCTACAACGGTCTACTCGGACGGAAGTATTCATTCTATTCCACCGCACGTGACTCTACCGGTAATATCGAGGATCCACCGACCGTTGCCACCGCGACCGGGTCAGAGGTCAGTCCGGATACGTCGACAATCATTCAGAACTTCGATCTTGGAATTCAGGATGACCGGACAGGCGATTTCATCCTTTTCAGCTCCTTCAACGGAGAGTACTATCTTGCGCACTGCGGGATGGATGGCTTTACCACCACCGGTAAAGGCACGATCAATCGGAATGGTGCAATCGTTACTTTGATCAACTCGCTGCTCAGTGTCAAAATAGAGAGGCGGTCGGTTGGTTCCTCCCAGTTTTCAGGCGACGCGCGGTTCAGGCAGTCGTCGATGGGAATAACTTACAGCATCGTCGACCGCAGTATGGTAAATAACATCTGGCGGTGCAGTCAGTAGCGCGTCGTGGCGTCTGTCATCTGCGCGGTGAAGGGAAGGGGCGATATTCGAGTGTGGAATCAGGAAATTGGATTGACAGTATCTTCCCGTGCCAAGGTCAACTGGACGCTTGAGGTTCTCGGAAAGCGTCCGGATGGTTACCACGAGCTGCGGACGCTGCTCCAAACCGTAGATCTGGCCGATACGCTCACCCTTACACCGGTCGATTCGGGAATCAGTATCGGGTGTGATCATCCGGAAGTCCCACTTGATGAACGGAACCTGGTACACAGGGCAGCACGGCTGCTGCTTGAACACACAGGCATTGAGCGTGGCGTCCGGATCGAGATCACCAAGCGGATTCCGACCGCCGCCGGACTTGGCGGTGGAAGCAGTAATGCTGCCGCGACCCTCCTCGCACTCTGTCAGCTCTGGGGCCTCGACCTCAAATTGAGCGAGCTGGTCACCCTTGGCAGCCGAATCGGTGCTGACGTCCCCTTCTTCTTCTTCGGTGGGACCTGTCTCGGGGTCGGGCGCGGTGACGAGGTCTATCCGGTCGGTGAGATTACCGCCGATTTCATGCTGCTCGTAAATGGCGGAATACTCGTTCCCTCCGGCGATGTCTATGCCGATCTGCCCCCTCACCTCACCAGTTCATCTGTTTGGGCCAGTCGGCCAATGCCTGTCACACACCAAGTCGTTTGTGAGACGAGCCGCCGCGCCGCGACACCGGCCCTGCTTCTTAACCAGCAATTGGGCCAGCAGTTGGGCCAGGAATTGGGCCAGCAGTCAGGCCAGCAGGCAGACTGGATGCGGAATGATCTCGAGCTCCCTGTTCTCGCAAAGCATCCACGGATTGCCGCCGTCAGGCAGCAACTGCTCAATCTCGGTGCCTGTAACTCGATGATGTCCGGGAGTGGATCGACAGTCTTTGCCGTCTTCGATAATGATCGAACCCGGCAAGAGGCCGCTGTAGTTCTCCGCCAGGATGGTTGGTGGTGCGCTCCGGTAAGGACTGTCACCCGCAATGATCATCGATGAACCTTTCTTAATCCCACCACGCGGTTACCGGTAACCATATTCTGCCTGGCTACTGGCCCACTCACTGGCCAAAGCATCGGTTGAGCGGTGGCTGCTGCCATAATTAATTTTATAAGCCTGTTGAAACTTCCCTGATTGTCGATTAAGACTAGTAGAGGGCTAAAATCCTCTCGTCCGCGGATTGCAACTGATCGGGATAAGAGTGCCGTTGCCCGAGTGCCCAAAATCGTGGTCGCTTACCGTTACCCCCCCTTATCCAGAGGAATTTTCAGCATATGAAGTCGAGTACCGATACCAGGTTTTACAGTGTGAGCAGATTGGTTTGCCGGCTGGCGCTGCTGCTTTTCAGTATCGTCGTCGGAGTTTCCACGTTTTCAGATCGGACATCCCGTGTCTCCTCGGTCTCCCCGCAGGAGCAGGCCTCGGCCAGATTTGAATCGGCGCTTCGTCAACAGCGGCAGAGCGCGAGGTTCCTGGCACGAAATCCAAATGTCGAGAGTCGATTCCAGAAGCTTTCCGCGAGGGTGGTCGAGACTGGGGTGATAACGGTTATCGCGACACTCCGGGTTACCTATTCTCCTCAGCTCGAGGTTCGGGGTGAGGTCGAATCGATGGCACAGCAATACGAGATTGGTCGAGTGCGCGAAGTGGTCATTGACGATCTCATTGGTTACGATCCGGCATCGATCAAACGCTACAACCAGTTGCCGATAGTCGGAATCAGGATCAACGCGAGCGGGGTCGAATCGCTTCGGCAATCCGACAACATTCTCGACATTCAGGAAGACAAGTTGAACCGGATGAGTCTGGCGGAGAGTGTTCCATTCATCGGCGGAACCAATGCCTGGGCGAGTGGCTTTACCGGCGCCGGTCAGACGGTTGCGATCCTCGATACCGGTGTCGACAAGAATCATCCAATGCTGGCGGGGAAGGTTGTCTCTGAAGCCTGCTATTCGAGCAACTACTCGCAATACTCTGCGGTGTCGCTCTGCCCGGGCGGAGCGACCAGCTCGACGGCAACCAATTCGGCGCTCCCCTGCCCATCAGGCTGTCAGCACGGAACTCACGTTGCCGGTATCGCCGCCGGCAAGACGGTCACTAAGTCTGGGATCACATTTTCCGGTGTCGCAAAAGACGCCAGCATAATCGCGATCCAGGTCTTCTCGC
>JBEIMN010000480.1:0-3118 GCA_040378705.1 Acidobacteriota bacterium | reverse complement strand
GAATCCACGGTTTGGCTGCGGTTTCTGTCGGCCTTGCTGTGGGGCCTGCTGTTGACCCTGCTGTGGGCGCGAGTCACGGCGGTCATTGCCCTGGGACGGTGGGCGAGAGTCTGCCGCTTCCTGCTTGCGGACACTCTCCCGTTCAATCTTCATCGATAAGGCAATCTGGTTACGATCGAGGTCGATCTTGATCACCTGGACCCTGACACGATCGCCGGGGTTGACGACCGTGCGCGGATCCTTGACAAATTTGTCGCTCAACTGCGAAATGTGGACCAGCCCATCCTGGTGGACTCCAATATCGACAAAGGCGCCAAAGTTGGTCACGTTGGTCACGATACCCGGACAGACCATCCCCGGCTCGAGATCGCTGATGCTGTGAATATCATCCCGATAGGTGAAGGTCGCAAATTGATCGCGTGGATCACGGCCCGGCTTCTCGAGTTCCCTGACGATATCGTCAAAAGTGAACTCACCGACCTCATCGCGAAGCGTTGTCGCCTGCCGGACCTGGCTGACGCCACTGCCGAGGAGATCCGAGACTCCCTTGCCAAGCTGTGTGGCGAGATTCTCGAGCAGCGGATAGCGCTCCGGATGCACCCCTGTGTTGTCGAGCGGATTGGTCGCGCCTGGAATTCGCAGAAAGCCCGCTGCCAGCTCGTAAGTCTTCTTGCTGAAACGTGGGACGTCGAGCAACTGCTCGCGTGACTGAAACAGCCCGTTGCTTGAGCGATGTTCGACGATCTTCTTCGCGAGGGCGGGGCCGATCCCGGAGACTCGCGAAAGCAGGTGGTACGAAGCCGTATTCAGGTCGACTCCAACCGAGTTGACGCACAAATCGACTACCAGGTCGAGGCTCTTTTTGAGTGCCGTCTGGTTGACATCGTGCTGGTACTGACCGACTCCGATGCTTTTCGGATCGACCTTCACCAGCTCGGCCAGCGGGTCCTGGAGCCGTCTCGCGATCGAGATTGCGCCGCGTACCGTCAGATCCAGTTCCGGAAACTCCTCGCGCGCGATCTCGCTCGCGCTGTAGATGCTCGCGCCAGACTCGTTGACCATCACCACCGGCACCTTCAGCTCCGCTTCGTCGAGCGCCTGCCTGATAAAGGTCTCCGTCTCACGGCCGGCCGTGCCATTACCGACGGCGATCGCACGGATCGAGCCGCTGCCGACAATCTCCGTCAACAACCGTTTCGATCGATCCTGATCGCTCTTCGATTGAAGGTAGATGACGTGATCAGCCAGATATTTACCGCCATCGCCGACGAGTGCCAGCTTGCAACCGGTCCGGATTCCGGGGTCGACGCCAAGCACCGCCTTCGAACCGAACGGCGCCGCGAGCAGCAGTTTGCGGACATTCTCGGCAAAGACCCTGATCGCCGCCTCATCAGCGACATCTTTCAGCGCCCGATGAACCTCGGTTTCGATACTGGGCTGGACATAGACGCGGAGCGCGAGTCGCGCCGCCTTCTGCAGGATCTCGCTTCCCGGTGCGTCAGGAACGGCGCAGGCCTCGTTCTCAAACCGGCGCAACAGGATCTCATCCATCTCCGTGTCCTCGGGCACTGGCCCGATCGAGAGCGACAGCTCCTCCTCCATCCAGCCGCGACGAATCGCAAGGTAACGGTGTGAATTCTGCGGATCGAGCAGCGACTGGACCGATTCGTGGTAGTCGAAATAGCGCTCGAACTTGCTGTTTGGCTTCGCCTTGTCCCCCTTCTTCGTGCCGGCGGCTCCACGCTCGAAGACTGTCCGGCGGACAGTCTCGCGCAACTCCGGAATCTCGGCGAGGCGCTCGGTCAGAATATCCTGCGCGCCCTGCAATACGGCCGCGACATCGTTGACGCCCTTCTCCTGATTGAGATAGGTCGCGGCAATCTCGGCCAGCGTCTTTCCGGCAAAGGGATCGGCCGTACCGTGCCCGCAGCTCCAGATCCAATCGGCAAATGGTTCGAGCCCCGCCTCGCGCGCAATCGTCGCCTTCGTCTTCCGCTTCTGTTTGTAGGGAAGGTAGAGGTCTTCGAGCTGCTCCAGATTGAAGGTCGTCAGGATCTTATCTTTCAGTTCGGGCGTCATCTTCTGCTGCCGCTCAACCTCCTCGACAATGAAGGACTGACGCTTGAGGATGTCATGCCATCGCTCATCGGCTTCAATCACCTGCTGAATCGCTACTTCATCCAGATTGCCCGTCTGCTCCTTTCGATAGCGTGCGATGAAGGGGATCGTCCCCCCCTCTGCCGCCAGATGGAGTACCGCGGCCGCCGAGGCGACCGGAATCGTCGGATAGAGCGAATGAAACCAGGTCTCAAAATTCAAGCTGACTACTCCTCTTCAAGTGTTCAAAATAGTGTTCAGAACGGTTTAAGTTATTCAAAAAGTCCGGGATTGGCTGTCGGCAGCATTCGACTGCTCGACCATTCCATCCATTTGACACGACCAGCGCGAACGGCGTCACGAACCAGTCTTTCGCGCCTGGTGAGGGCCGAAGTGCCGGTCTTGATCTCGAGAAAGACGACCTCGCGAACCTGATTCGTCTCCTCGTCATTCAACCCGTCAAAAATTATGAAATCGATCGGGCTGCCAATGAACCGGACATCCTTGGGATTGAACTGAAAATTGGGGAGGTGAGGCACGAGGTGTTCGGTGATCTTGCCGAGCGTCACGGCCTGGCTGCGCTGAATCGCATCCTGTCGAATCTGCTGCTCCTGCTCGGCCTTCCATTCAGCAAGCAGCCGCCGGGATTCGCGGATGGCCAGATCGCGCTGATCTTTCCGCGCCGCCTGCAGTTCGTGCTCGCACCACTGCTGGAACTTCTCGTGGGCCTGAATGAGCGCCTCGCGGTGGGAGTTCGCCAGAACTACTTCCAGCTCCTGTTCGTGCCACTCGCGAAAGCGGACCCGCTCACGCCGGAGGATCTCGGCTTCGACCCGTTCACGCCATTCACCGATCCCGCTCTGCACCAGACCGGGAACCTCCGCGCGCAGCCGAACCAGCCTCGTGTTGAGAAAGATGATTATACCGACGGCAATCAGAAAAAGGAGCAGCAGTAAGAGAAGCAATTGTTCCATAGACAGCTTTTCGGGCTTCTTCTGGTTGGGCTCGGTTTAGAGCTTTT
>JBEIMN010000479.1:0-3132 GCA_040378705.1 Acidobacteriota bacterium | reverse complement strand
GTGGCCGGCTCACGCGAAGGCCGGACTCCTGATTGCCCGCTTACCAGGTTGCCCGCTTGCCAGATTGGCACTCCGCTCAACGGTCAAAGTCCTGACCTGCAGTCTGAGGCAATCTTGGTTCACGGCCACTTTTTCGGGAGCCTCTGGGCCTCCGCGTGAGTCTTTGACTCTGATGTTGACTGAAAATAGCGGCTAAAATTTGAACTTCTTCAGGTAATCGATGCTGATCTTCAGGCTGTCGAATGGTGAGCCCGGGGTCTGATCCTGCTCGACGATGAAGAGGTCGACGCCCTGCGCCTCTCCTTCAGCGAATATCTTGCCGAAATCGATCACGCCACGCCCAACCTCGGTGAAGTTTCCACTTGGGGTCTTGTCCATATCCTTGACGTGAAACGCGATGACCCGCCCCGAATTCTTCTTCATCCAGTCGACCGGATCCTGTTTTGCCTTTACCGCCCAGTAGAGGTCAAGCTCGATCTTTACCAGATCGGGGTTCGTCGAGGCAAGCAGCAGATCCATTGGCAGACGCCCTTCAATCGGCACAAACTCGAAATCATGGTTGTGGTACCCGAACTGCAGACCGGCCTTCTGGCACATCTCCCCAACCTTGTTGAAGAGCGTGCCGTGCTGGTGAAACTGCCCGAGCGTCTTCCGCTCCGATTGATCAAGATACGGGCAGATCAGATAGCGGTGACCGATGATCTTCGCCGCCTCGATCGCCTTCGCCGGATCGCTCCGCAACGCCTGGATCGGGACGTGCGTCGATGGCGACTCCAGCTTCAGTTCGTCCAGCAGGGCCCGGATCTGCTCCGGTGTCCGATTGTAATACCCGGCAAATTCGACCTGACGGTAGCCAAGCGCGGCGATCTTGCGCAGGCTGCCCTCGAAATCTTTTGCCATCTCGTTGCGAACCGTGTAAAGCTGGACACTCACCTTTTCGAGCTTTCGAGCCGCCAGTGACTCGATACTCAGAAAGGGAAGTGACAGACCCATACCGGCGCCCTGAACCAGAAACATTCTGCGAGAAGTCATGACTTGCCTCCATTGGAAGTTTGAAACGTATGGTTTGAGTTGTTGGCGAAAATGACGACATCTGCCGCTCGCGGAAAGATATTTCAGTGAGCGTGGCGATCGACAATGGCCTACATCAGCGTCACCGGGTCCATATCGATTGTGACGAGCCGCCCATCGAACCCGTTCTCGCGAAGCGCATTCATCGCGGCGTCGAGTGCCTCGCGCGCTTCACGGCGGTGCCGGGTCTTGATCAGCACCTGCAGTCTGTGCTCTCCCCTGATCCTGGCAAGTGGGGCCGGCGCTGGTCCAAGCACTCGCAACACCTTTGCACTGTCGGCCAGCCGAAGCTGACGGACAAGCTCCGCCGCCGTTGACGCCGCTTTCGGAAGCTCGCTGTGGCGGATCAGCAGATTGATCAAAAGTGCGAATGGAGGATACCGCATTTCCTGCCGATAGTGGATTTCATGGCGGTAAAATTTCTCATAGTTCTGTTCAGCGGCATACTGAAGGGCGTAATGCTCCGGATGGTAGCTCTGGATCAGAACGCGCCCGGCCTTCTCGCCGCGCCCCGCCCGCCCGGCGACCTGTGTTAGTAACTGAAACGTCCGTTCAGCCGAACGAAAGTCGGGCATCCCAAGCCCGGCATCGACCGAGATGACGCAGACCAGGGTGACATTGTGAAAATCGTGCCCCTTCGCGATCATCTGCGTTCCAACCAGCAGATCGATCTCACCCATCCCGAATTCGCCGAGCACCTTCTCGAAGGCTCCCCGCCGCCGTGTCGTGTCACGGTCAAGCCGCGCGATCCGCATTTCCGGGAAGAGCTCCTTCAGCAATGACTCGATCTGCTCTGTTCCTTCACCGACATAGAAAAGGTAAGGGCCGCGACATCCCGGACAGACGCGCGGTACGCGGTCCTGATAATTGCAGTAGTGGCAGACAAGTCGCGACTCCTGTTTGTGAAAGGTCAGCGTTACATCACAGTTTGGGCAGCGTGCCGTGTGACCACAACCGCGACAGATCGTGAATGATGAAAATCCGCGCCGATTGAGGAGCACGATGGTCTGTTCGCCACGCTCCTTCGTCGCGCTGATCGCCGCCTTCATCTCGTCCGAGAAGATCTGCTGCTTACCGTGACTGGCGAAGACCTGGCGCATATCAACCATCTCGACCTGCGCGAGATCCCGTCCACCGATCCGCTCTTCGAGCCGCAGGTAGCGGTATTTTCCGGTCTGTGCATTGTGAAAAGACTCCATCGATGGGGTGGCGCTGCCGATGATCACCACTGCACCGGCGAGGTTCGCACGCATGATCGCCGTGTCGCGTCCGTGATAGCGGGGTGACTCGTCCTGCTTGTAGGATGATTCGTGCTCTTCATCGACGACAATCAGCCCAAGGTTGACCAGCGGCGCAAAGACTGCCGAGCGTGCGCCGATGCAGATTCGTGCCTCGCCGCGACGCAGCCGGTTCCACTCATCCAGTCGCTCACCCTCTGAGAGCGATGAGTGCAGAATCGCGACCTCTGCGCCGAAATGGTCGCGAAGCCGCCGCGCAAACATTGGTGTCAGCGAGATCTCCGGCACGAGCATTAGTGCCGATTGTCCGTGGCGCAGCGTTTCGCGCATCGCCCTGATGTAGATCTCTGTCTTCCCGCTGCCGGTCACCCCGTGCAGCAGAAATGCGGCATAGCTCTTCTGCCCGATCGTTGCCGCGATCTCCGTCAGTGCCGACTGCTGCTCGACCGTCAGGCTGAGCATGTCGGCTGGTCCCTTCATTCCACCCTCCGGCAAATGTGAGAGTGGATCACGGCGTACCTCGCGGCTGAACACCTCCAGGTAGCCGCGTTTTTCGAGCGTTCGCACGACCGACGGGCTCACCTCCGCCGCTCCCAGCAGCTCTGCCAGCGCCGGCGGCTCCGCCAATCCGCGCAGTCGTTCAAGCAGGCGCTCCTGGGCCGCACTCAACGGCCGTTCATTACTGACGGCTTTCTCTGGTGATGGTGGCAGTAAGCGGACTGCCTGCTGGTGTCGCGCCTTAACCGTTGCCTCAACACGACGCCTGCCAACCCGTACATAGCCGACACGTTCAAGCTCACGGACCACCGCCGCCGCCTTTGGC
>JBEIMN010000478.1:0-3133 GCA_040378705.1 Acidobacteriota bacterium | reverse complement strand
GGCGAAGCGGGACATCATCTCCGGCCGGATACGGGTTACTGACGCGATGGCCGAGGAAGAGAAGCGGGACCAGGTCAAATAGAGTTGAATATGAGAAATATCGTCGAATTGCGGAAGATAACCAGGGCGTTTGGGGCGGTGATTGCCAACCGCGAGATCGATTTGTCGATCCAGGCCGGCACGATCCACGCGATTGTCGGCGAGAACGGGGCGGGGAAGTCGACGATCATGAAGATCCTTTACGGCTTCTACACCGCCGACAGCGGAGAGATCCTGATCGATGGGCAAAAGTGTCAGATTCGATCACCGAATGACGCGATCGGGTTGGGGCTTGGAATGGTTCACCAGCATTTTATGCTGGTGCCGCCAATGACGGTTCTTGAAAACATCATTCTGGGAGCAGAGCCGGGGTCGGCGATGCGACTCGACCTCAGGCAGGCGGCGGAGAAGGTCGAGGGGCTTATTCGCGATTTCGGGTTCGAGCTCCGGATCGATCAGAAGGTGGAGTCGCTCTCGGTTGGTCAGCAGCAGCGGGTCGAGTTGGTGAAAGCTCTTTACCGCGGGGCGCGAATCCTGATCCTTGACGAGCCGACGGCGGTGCTGACACCGCACGAGGTCGAAGAGTTTTTCCGCATTCTGCGGAGGATGCGGGAGCAGGGGAAGACGGTGATCATCGTCACCCATAAGTTGAACGAGGTTCTGGCAATCTCCGACAATGTGACGGTCATGCGGGATGGTCAGGTGGTTGGAGAGAGGCGAACGGCCGCGACGAGTGCGGCCGAGCTGGCGCGGCTGATGGTTGGCCGGGATATTCTGTTGACGGTCGAAAAGGCGCCGGCGCAACCGGGTAAGGTCGTTCTGCAAGTCGAGGGGCCGGGGGTGGGGACGCGGCTCAGCGACCTCAATTTCGAGATCAGATCGGGCGAGATCGTCGGCATCGCCGGTGTCGAGGGCAACGGCCAGACCGAACTGGTCGAGATCCTCGCCGGGCTTCTGCGCCCCGATGCCGGGACGATCAGCTTCGAGGAGAAGGAGATTCAGCGGCTGGGGGCGCGGCAACGCCGCGAGATCGGCATCGCGCATATTCCGGAGGATCGCCATCGGCGCGGAATCGTCCTCGATTTCGATCTCGCAGACAATTCGATTCTTGGCACACACTACCGTCCACCGGTCGCCTCACCGGTCCTCGGACTCTTCGATGAGAAGGTGATCAGCGCGAAGGTGACCGGATTGATGCGTGATTTCGATGTTCGCCCACCGGATCGCCATCTTCCAGCCCGGGCACTTTCGGGAGGAAACCAGCAGAAGCTGATCATTGGTCGTGAATTTGGCATTGGGCCGCGCCTGCTGCTCGTCTCACAGCCGACGCGCGGGGTTGATATCGGGGCAATCGAGTTTATCCATCGCCAGTTGGTGGAACTGCGGGATCGCGGAGCGGCGATCCTGCTCGTCTCGGCAGAGCTCGACGAGGTACTCTCCCTCTCCGATCGCATTCTGGTTATGTACCAGGGACGGATCGTCGGTGAGGTCGATCCACAGGCGACCGATCGGACGGAACTGATCGGCCGGATTGGTCAGATGATGACGGGTGGGGGGGATCATGGCTAGCCCGCGCCGCGGCCGGGGCCATTTCGTGCTCGCCATGCTCACGCTGCTCTTTCTGCCGGTCGTCGGCCGGTCACAGCAGTGTCGGGCGAGAATCGACTACCTTGCACCAAAGGTTCCTCCGACAAACAGGCTGCGTGACATCGTCCTCGATACCGGTTTTCAGACGATCGATGGCCGAAAGCTCAGTATCGGCGGTTTCCGCGGTAAGGTGCTGATCGTCAATGTCTGGGCGACCTGGTGTGGTCCCTGCCGGAAAGAGATTCCGCATATCCTGCAACTGCAGCGCGAATATGGCAGCCAGGGAGTCGAGGTCGTCGGACTGACGACGGAACACCCGGTCAGTGAGATTGCACGGGTTCGCCGGTTTGTCAGCGATCTTGGAATAGGCTATCCGATCGGATTTTTGAGCGGGCAGTTTGGCGCCCATCTGATGCAGGCAAAAGGGGTAATTCCGCAGACCTATGTGCTGGGCCGTGACAGCCGTGTCATCAGATACTGTGTCGGGTTCGATCAGAAGACCGGCCCGATCCAGTTGCGCAACGCGATTGAAGAGGCGCTCGAAGAGCCTGTCAGGCGATGAGCGCCGGTTAATTTGTTGGTTTATGGGAGCTTCATCGAGATTATCGTCTCTGTCAGCCTTTCGATGGCGACGATCAGCGATGTTCCCGCCTCTTCGAACTTGTCGGCTGCCGCCATTTGTGACGCCTCGGCCACCGCGTCCTTTGCCGCGGCAATCTTCAGATACTGGATCTGGAGGCGGTCTTCAGCCTTGAAGGTCATAGCTAGGTTGTCGATTCCATCGGCGAGCCCCCTGATTCCCCTGACGAGTTTTCCGACCGACTGCCTGTTTCTGGCCTCGATCTCGGCCGAGGTCTGGTTTTGCTGCGCCCTATCGCGCGCCACTTCGAGCGTGTTGACGACTTTACCGTAGACAAATACGAACCGCGAAAGGATTGTGATCTGTTCGGAGACGAGTTGCGCCTGCGGCCGCATATCGACTGGCGGGGCTGGCGCGGTCCGTGCCGGCCGTCGTTTTGTTCCCGTCGAGCGGCTCGTCGGTTTGCTTGTTCTGGTCTGGGCGTGAGTCGGCATCGATAGAGTGCCACTGACGAGAAGCGCCAAGGCCGGAACGACCAAGACCGCGACGAGGCGGCCCGACTTCAGCCATTTATTGAGGTTTAAACCTGGAATCATTTTCATTATCTCCATTTTTACCATCCAGACGATAAGACCGCACAACGGATGATATGTCGATTGCCGTGAATGCTTCAAGTAATCCGGAGCGGACAAAATTGTCGTAACTGCTGGCGGTGGAGCTTCGTACCTTGTTAAAAAGGGAGGGCTACCATTAGACTTGAACTTCCCGGCAAATGTTTTGGTTACTAAATAATTTTTGTGATGGAAAGAGCGGAGGTAGTATTGATGAATTGGCATAAAGGGAATTTGGATAAAGGCGGCAGAGACCGGAGTAGCGTGAACCGGCGTACGGTAAAGATGTTCGGGCCAGTGATCGCGGTATTGTTGC
>JBEIMN010000477.1:0-3150 GCA_040378705.1 Acidobacteriota bacterium | reverse complement strand
GGCGCCCCTTCAAGCATCGGCGGACGCTCGAACTCGCGCCACTCTTTGAACAGCGTCAGCAGCTCCTTATATTCAGTCATCTTCGCCTTTCGTTCAGTCTGACAGGCAACAAAGAAGACGGATAAGAGCCCGATCACTAGCACGATCGACAGCAGTCTTACCCATCCACCAGGTCTCATCCACACCACTCCAGTTATCGTTTTACGCAATGGCAACCTCCATCAATCCCTCAGTTCCAGTTCAACCCTGGCAGATCGCGAAGGTCGATGATGGCGATCGTCTCCTGCGTCCGACCCGTGTGGAACTGTATGTAATCTCCACGCCGATCGAATGACGCGTGCGCGTGGACAGACCTGACCGCGTCACGGAGCCCCGTTGCAAGAAGCCGCCGGTTCCCGGTCGCCGTTTCGAGCAGCCAGAGCCGCCCCTTGTTGTCGTCAATCACCATAAACCGTCCATCCGGTCGCGCCGCGACGTGCCAGTAGTCCCCCTCGATCACCATCCGCGAACTTCCATCCCGGTTGACCAGCATGACCCCCTGCTTGTCATTGATCATCGTCATCTCGCCGGTCTTTTCGACCCACGCCTCGTGCGTGATCCACTCCTTGAGCGGGCTGAACCAGCTCTTTGGATCGGTTCGCGCGTAGAATGGTCGATTGCCCGTTCCATCGCTGTTGACGAGCCAGGTTCGCTGTGGCGCATAGCCGCCTGTCTCCCAGACATAAAAAATGATCGGATCGGTCGGGCTGTGCTGGACGTGCCCGATTCGGAAACCCTGCCTGATCACCGTTCGGTACTCGCCACTTCGCAGATCGATCAGTCCGATCTCCCACGTCTGCTCATCGACCTGCTTCGTGATCGTCAACGAATTGCCGTCACCACTCAGCGTCGGCTGCTGAAATCCGCCAGTCCCTGCGTAGGGCTTCGGTATCGTCGCGACCCGTCGTGAGGTGAAGTCGAGGATATTCAACGCGTGAATCTCGTCGCCGCGGATCAGATAGACTCTCTCCGCCCGACGATGGTCCGGGCAGAGACCACGCATGCTCCCACCCGGATTGTCCGTCAACTGAACTATCCGACCCGTTGACACCTCTGCCCGATAGAACTGTGTCGTTCCGGTCCGGTTCGACGAGAAGATCAGGTAACGGTTGTCGGCCGTGAAGTTGGAGAAATGAAAGTAGAGATTGTCATTCACCCCGACCGTTGCCATCTCCTGGACTCGCACTCCGCTCACCGCATCGACATATGAGCGCCGCTCAACACCCCAGTCGCGCCCGACCTGGGCGTCGACGGGAAGGGAAGCGACCAGTATGACAAAGAGAAACGATACTGCCAGTCTCGCCACGCTTACACCATCTCCAGTCCGCGCATCGTGCCGCTGCTCGTCGCAAAATGATCGACCTCGATTCCCAGCCGCTGCAAAATATTGACATAGAGGTTTGGCAAAGGATAATTGCGCGCGCGATCAAATCCCAGATGCTGACCGTGGCGGAATCCTCCACCGGCAAAGAGTGTCGGCAGGTTGGTTGTTACGTGTGTGTTCGCGTCGCCAAGATTGGTGCCATAAAGGACCATCGTCCGATCGAGCAGTGTCTCGCCGCCCTCCTTTCGCGACTTCAGGTCGCTGAAGAGTCGGTCGAGCGCCTGCATCTGCATCCGATCAGCAACTTCGTGCTCACGCAGCTTCGCCGGCGTCCGGCCGTGATGCGAGATGGCGTGATAGCTGTCACTCATCGTCTCGCCACCGATCTGGATCGCCGGTGAGTTGACACTGTCGAGCATCAGCGCGATCAGCCGCGTCGAATCAGTCTCGAAGGCCAGCCGCGCCAGATCATACATCACACGAACTTTTGTGAAGTAGTCGCGTGTCGGCAGATCGTCCACCGGCGCCGGCTCGCTGACAATCGGTTTTGGCCGCTCCTCCCACTTCGCCGCCTCGCCGATCCGATTCTCCAGATCACGAACTCCGGTCAGATACTGGTCGAGCCGCTCGCGGTCACGTGCCCCAACCTCGCGCTGCAATCGTCGCGTCTGCTCGGCCACCGCGTCCATCACACTCTGCCCGACCGCCAGCCGACGCACCTGCGCCTGAACCTCCGCCGGCGTCCCCGTCACGAAGAGCCGCTTGAAGATCTCTCCCGGCTTATCCTCCGACGGTATCATCACCCCACCACTCGTCCACGAGAGGCTGTGCTGGCCCTGCTGGATGTTGACCCCGAGCGATAGCGATGGAAAGCGCGTCAGATTGCCAATCCGCTCCGCCGCGAACTGATCGAGCGAGATCGTGTTCCGAAATCCGCCACTGCTCGGGTGTGGCGCACACGTCAGAAAACAGTTGTCAGCCGGATGGCCCGCATCGACGTCCGGATGCCAAACCCCGCTAAAGACAGTGAAGTCGTTCCGATGCCCACGCAACTCTTCGAGATAGGGTGATAGCTGGTAGCCGTATCCCTGTGACTCCACTGCCGGAAAGAATTTCCACGGCAGCACGCCAAGATTGTTGCAGATCGCGAAGAAGCGCCGTGGAATGGCCACTTTCGCCTCTCCACGCGCAAAGGCCGGAACCATCGCGTCGAGCAAAGGCAATCCCAGCACGACTCCTGCCCCGCGCAGGAATGTTCGCCGCGCCATCGCTCCCTTAGTTAAAATGCCCGTCGCTGAGATTTTCGAACTCTTCATTGGATATTTGCCTCCTCTGTCTCTACTGCAGGGGTTGAACTGTCCACAGCGCCTGCCGCGCCTACTTGTTCCGAAAAACATCGCTGGCGACAATGTTCTCGACCAGCGACCTGACGCCATAACCTTCTTTTGCCGCACGATCGAGAATCTGCTCGATCTTCGGGCGATCACTGAACTGAACCGGCGCACCGGTCGCGAAGACGATCAGTTGCGAGACCAGGTTGCGTGCAACCTGTCGCTCGTCACTCGCGAGCAGCCGCTTGAGCTCCCGTATATCCTGGAATCGCCGGCCATCGGGAAGCGCGCCCGAGCCATCGACCGGCTGAAGATAGCGGAACGCGAAGCGCTGTCCATTCTTTCCAACGCCCGGCGCTTTCTCACCTTCGGCCAATGCTCGATATTTGTCACGCCACGCTCCGAAAACGTCGAAGTTTTCGAGCGCGAAGCCGGCCGGATCGATCTTCGCGTGGC
>JBEIMN010000476.1:0-3169 GCA_040378705.1 Acidobacteriota bacterium | reverse complement strand
GCTTGTATTTGGTCTCCAACCATTTGAAAGGACTCACGCCCCCGGAGCCGCAGAGAATCGAAGCGAGAAGAGGGAAGAGAACTCGCCAATTTCCGCTCAGCCGTTACCGCTCAGTATTCCCGTCACGAAATCCCTGCATATTCATATCCGACGGTAAGTGCGCGGAATATTTGTTATTCAGGAAATAGCCCTCGCCGTCACCATGACTCAGCATCTGGAACAATAGCCGGATGTTACTTGTTCCATTTTTACGGACTTCATCACCATTGGGCCAGGCATCGAAAAAATTGCCTTTAACAGGAGAATCCAGGGTCAGAATGGCTGTCTCCCCTGGTTTAATCGAAGCATCATCAGGATTGGCAAGGTTTTCTCTCTTCCCAAGTCTGGGATTTCCAAATCTGACAATGAATGATGCTGATGGCTTGAGGTACCTGCCGGAGTCGGGCATTGTTACCGCCGCCACAATAAAGTAAATCGGCTTGGTCGAAATGTTCTTCACTTCCACTTTGAAATCATTTGGAAATGAGCTGGATTGAAGATTGTGGATCCTGACGAGCTCAATCGCCCCGTCTGGCCAGGCATTCTCAACCACCGTCATTTTTCTTTCGATACCTGAAAGCTTCGCGGCAAGGATCGGTGATACTATTCCAGCAGTGAGACCCGCCACGGATAGTATCACGATAAAGCCTGCAATCGCTTTGATGCGAGTACTAAATCGAGCATTGGTATTGATCTGCATTTGTCCTCCTGAATTTGGCTGAAGTTAGGTCAAAAATAGGATCAGAAATAGCGCGGGACTGTTAAAATATTTGGTGGCGTAATAACAACCAGGTTGTAAAGCACGCTCTTTTGCTCAATATTGGCGTATTTTGGCTCATCATCGCTCACCATGGCCGTCAGCGAAGTGCAATACCTGGTAAATCCGAAATCAATGTCTGGAGTACGTTATTCTTAATGCTATCTTATGAGAACTGTTATACGAATACTGGTGTGTGGCTGAATTAAGTATTTATCAAAAACAAGAACATCATACAACGCTTTTACCCGGCAATGTCAACACTTTTTCTGACATTGCCGGGTAAAAATAGATACGACCAGGGCGATCGCATTTTAAGAGTCAGGGGGACGTGCTCCGCAGCGCAGAATTCCTATAATTGGGGGCGCAGAGCCGCCTTTTGCGAGGACCATTGTCGCCTTTGGTTACCTGTTGTGCAGCGCCGCCGGCTTGAGCGTCCAGGCCTGAAGGCGCGCCTGCTCCATGATCCGTGGTGAATGGAAGCCCTCCGGAAATATTACCCAGCCCCAGAGCTTCTCTGAATCGACGGCAACCTGCGACTCCGCTGTGAATCGACCAGCGCGGATCGTGACCATTGCCGGCGGCACGCCCCTGACGGCCATCTCCTCGATCACTCCGCCGATGGTTGCCAGGTAGTCGGCCGGCGAAAGACTGCTCGTCCCAACCCAGACCTGATCTGGAATACGACCGTGCGTGCGAAGAAATCCGTCGACATCTCGTGCCGTTCTCAACAGCTCTGCATACCGGATCGAGCTGAGCGGCCTGCTCCCCGCACCCGGCTTGAAAACATCGGCCGGACCATCGATCGGCGCAAGTGGAAGGCTGGCCGGCTGACCGAGCAGGGCATTGTTGAGCAACTGAAAGCTCTCCGCCGCGCTCAGCCAGTCGTGGCTCTTTGCCGGACCGGTGAGTCCGGAAAAACTGAAGTAGCTGATCTCCTTCTGAACCGCCGCCGCAATCGGTCGTAACTCGTCCGTCCCGAAGATTCGGTTCCGTGTCCCGTCGGCATAGCTCTTCATCAACTCCGCACCCGTCACAAAACGGACTCCGCGCTGGGCCTTGAGGAAGCTCACGAAGGCCTCGAAGTCGCGGTAGTTGCGCTCGATCTCCTCCGCCGTCTGCATCGGGGGCGGCTTCAACTCAGATGGCAGCGGACTCTCCCCACGCCTGAAATTGACCCCATCCCAGAACTCCCTGTGCACGAATTCGCACGGATGATAATAGATGCTGATCGTCCCACCGCCACGGGCCGTCAGACGACGTGAGACCTCCGCGAACTTCTCCTGCGCGGTCGCCAGATTGTCGTTCTTCCCCAATTCGAGCCGCAGCGTGTTCGAGCGCATCCGCGTGACATTGAACATTCCACCGTAATAAAAAGGCTGATCGTCGATTCCAACATGCCCACTCTCGTCGAGGTACATCCGGATTCCCATCTTCCGCAATGCCGGATAGGTCTGCGCCGCCCACGAAGATCCAGGTTGCCCGTAGCAGATCGGCGTCACACCGAAGATTCGCTCGATGTCGCGTACCCCGTCCACCTCCCGGCGATGAAACTCGTCCGCTCCGTCCTCCCAGCCCATATGCTGCAGGTAGACGGCCGGCGTCGGCTGCCCACTATGCAGATTCGAATGGTACCCGATCTCGTGCCGCTTCAACGCCGCAATCACATCGCGACGACCGCGCTTCTCAAGCACGCGCGCCTTCTCTCCGACGAGCTTGAAATTGGCCGTGACTCCCAGCCGCGTCAGCATCTCTGCCAGCCGCAACGCCGCGTCATCACTCTGCGGTAGCACATAGTCTTCGGTATCGAACCAGAGGGTGATGTAAAGCGGCGCTTCATCTTTTTGTGTCCGATTCACTGCCTGCGCCGCCGACTTCTCCGCCATCACTCCGGGCATTGCCAGGAGCGCCATTAACAGAATCAGAATCGTCGTCAGTCTCTCTCTTCTCATCTTCTCTCCAATTAAAAAATGAATTGGTGGTGACGAGGTCCCTCACAATTCAAAGTGACCTCACCACTCACGGTATGATGTTTTCTCTAATACGATTTTTACGAAAGACCATCAGACTAGCATGCCGCGCCGCCTTTGCGTAAGTCCGGACATCGAATCTGCCTTCCCGAGGCAGTGCTTTTGCAAAGTCCCTTTTTCACCAATACTGATAGAATTTTTAAGAGTCGGCTGCGCTGGTTGCCCTGAGTTCAAGGCCTGGGTGCAAGGCCTGGGTGCGCGGACCTCCGGTCCGCATGTCTCCGGCGCAGAGCCGCTTTGAGATGAAACAGAGCGCCAAAACCTTTGTCAGAGCTGGGCCTGGCGTGACTGCCGCGCAGTGGCTGCGGTGAAACCTGAAGACACGCGGGCCCGGGTGCAAGGC
>JBEIMN010000475.1:0-3179 GCA_040378705.1 Acidobacteriota bacterium | reverse complement strand
TTCTTTGCGATAACGCGACCGGCATCTGCGCCGGAAGTGGCCGACCAGGAGGTTTTCCTCGAACCGCTCAATATCAGCACCGTCTTTGCCGCGCCGACTCCGATCTTTGTCGTTGGACTTGCCGGGCTGATGCAGGATGAGGGGGATGGGCTCTGGGCGACACCCCATCCGGGCGGCAAACTGGTCTACCGTGTCTACTCGGATATCCATCGTCCGACGACGAGTGAGCTTCTGGCGGACAATTCCGGCGACTATTCCGGGGAGATCCGGGAGCGGTATCTACAGTTGCCGGAGGGGTTCGATCGCCGGGTCGGGGAGCTGGCGAAGAGTATCGTTCGCGGGGTGCCAACACAATATGAAAAGGTGCTGGCGATCGAGCGCCACCTCCGGACGGGGTACGGATATTCGCTCGAGATGACAAGGGGTGAGGCTGGTGATCCGGTCGCCGATTTTCTTTTCAATGTCCGAAAGGGGCATTGCGAATACTTCGCTTCGGCGATGGTGCTCATGCTTCGATCGGTGGGAATTCCTGCCCGCCTCGTCAATGGTTTTCAGATGGGTGAGTACAACGATTCGGTCGATATCTACACTGTTCGTCAGTCGGATGCGCATTCGTGGGTCGAGGTCTACTTTCCAGCCTGGGGGCCGACGCGGGGCTGGTTTTCGTTCGAACCGACGCCGGCGGCTGGTCTGAGTTCGTATGACAGTGGCTGGCTGGCGACTTTGCGCCATTATCGCGAAGCGGTCGAGATGTTCTGGTTCGAGAAGGTGGTTGGGTTCGATACATCGAAGCAGATTGCGATGGCGGTCGGGCTTCGTCGTCGACTGGCGTCTTACCAGAATCAGAATCCGTCTCGCTGGGCAGACTTGATGGCAGGGATTGTCCGGCAGGTTGAAGCGTGGCGGGCCGGTGCTTTTCGGAGTCCGGTCGGTGCCAGTACCAATGGCACTGGCGCTGAGGTGGCTGGTCGAGGCGGAGTGGGTTGGGGGGCGCGTCTGCTGGCTGGCGCGATCGTCGGGATCATTCTGCTGCTTGCCATTTTTGGGCGGCGATTGGCTGGTCTCCAACGGCGGCGATCGAGTCGTGATGCCCCGGATTTGGTGGTCCACTTTTATCGTGAAATGCTGAAGATTCTGCACCACCGCGGCTATCATCGCGCACCGGGCCAGACACCGGCTGAATTTGCCGCGACGGTGCCGATCGACGGCGTCGCCGAGATAACACTCCTGTATCAGCAGACACGCTTCGGCAACCGTCGATTAGCAGCTGAAGATGTGCGCTTCATCGAGGCCCGGTTGCGAAGTATCGCGAGGAAAGAGACCTGAAACGAGAAACAGGGCGGGTCACGACACAGCCACGGCAGATAGCCTGCTCCACGGCTGATACCGGCAATGAGATTCAGTGGACGGGGAGCGAGGCGGCAGAATGTCCAGCTCGGATGGTAAGCAACTACAACTGATATTTGACCTGGCCGGGAAGGTTTCTGCTCGATTATGACACTACTGACATTGATCACACTCTACGCGCTATTCTTGCTGCTCGGCTGGCTGGCGGCGCGGAAGGTGCGTGACGGGAGCCCGGAGGATCTGCTGGTTGCCGGGCGTGCGATGCCGCTCTGGCTGGCGACACTGACGATGACGGCAACCTGGGTCGACGGGGGGTATCTGCTCGGGACGGCCGAGGGAGCCTACAAGACATCGCTCGCTTCCGGGATTCAGGGCGGACTCTTCTTTGGGATCAGCCTGATTCTGGGCGGGATCTTCTTTGCACGGCGAATGCGTGAGCTCTCCTTCACGACCCTGATCGATCCGTTCGAGGTGCGATTTGGAAAGCGCTGGGCGGTGGTGCTCTTCCTGCCGGCGGTTCTGGCAGAGCTCTTCTGGAGCGCTGAGTTGCTGGTCGCGATCGGTTCAACCTTCAGCGTCCTGCTTGGCTATCCACTGGTTGCCGGAATCCTGATTTCAGCGGTAGTTGTCATTCTCTACACGATGGTTGGCGGCATGTGGTCGGTTGCCTATACCGATGCGATGCAACTGGGACTGGTCGTCATCGGACTGCTGGTGGCGTTGCCATTCGTATTTGAATCGGTTGGTGGGATGGGGATGGCGATCGAGGGCTATCTTGCCGCGCGCGCAGATCGTGGAACGCTGCTGCCTCCGACCTCGCCGAGAGGAAATTTCTGGACATTGCCGGCACTGGTGGGATGGTGGGATGTCAGTCTGATGCTGATGCTGGGCGGGATTCCGTGGAACTGTTATTTTCAAAGAGTCCTGGCGTGTCGAACGGCGCGTCTGGCGCGCTGGCATTCGATCTTCGCCGGGGTGCTGACGATCGGATTGACCTTGCCGCCGCTGTTGCTTGGGGTTGCGGCCTTTCGGCACGACTGGCCGGCGGCAATGCTCGAGCGGTTGCGGAGTCAGCCGGCGGAGACTCTGCCGATGGTTCTCCAGCATCTGACGCCGCCGCTGGTCATGCTGCTTGGGTTTGGAGCGATCGTCGGTGCGGTCACTTCCAGTTTCAGTTCGTCGATTCTATCGGCCGCTTCGATGGTTAGCTGGAATGGCTTTCACCGTCTTATCCGTCCTAATCTTTCGACGGCGCAGATCCGGCGGATGATTCGTGGCGCGGTTCTTATCTTCGGGATACTGGCAGTGATACTGGCGTTGAGGGTGCGGAGTGTCCAGGCGCTCTGGTTTTTTACCAGTGACCTGGTCTTTGTCCTCCTCTTTCCGCAGCTGGTGATGGCGCTCTTTGACCAGCGCGCCAACCGTGTCGGATCGATCAGCGCTTTTGTTGTTTCGCTGGTGCTGCGGATTGGCGGAGGGGAGCCGCTCTTCGGACTGCCGCCAGTGATACCCTATCCTGAGCTCTTCGGGGCGTTTCTGCCACTCGAGCCACGAGAATGGTACGATGCTGCGACCGGGGCGATGCTGTTTCCGTTCAAGTCGATTGCCGCCGGGGCGGGGCTCGCCATCCTTCCGGCAGTCTCGCGTCTGACGGGACGCTTAGATCCGCCAAAACCATTACGAAGCCTCATCGGCTGACAGGTCAATTGTCACCGACCACCTGGAATTTTACGGAGAACTCGATGCCTTCGACCGCGGAGAAGCTTAAAGCCTGGAGTGTTCATCTTTACACGGCGACGGGAATTGTTGTCGCCGCCGTTATGGCGGTGATG
>JBEIMN010000474.1:0-3183 GCA_040378705.1 Acidobacteriota bacterium | reverse complement strand
GTCATTGGCATTCCCTCCGAGATTACACAGGTCGAACGCCGAGCGGTCGAGGACAGCGCTTACCGTGCCAAAGCATCTGAAGTCTACCTTGTCGAGGAGGCGATGGCAGCGGCGATCGGCGTTGGTATGCCAATCACAGAGCCCTACGGAAACATGATCGTCGACATCGGCGGAGGTACAACGGACATCGCGGTCATCTCCCTCTCCGGCATTGTCTACTCCAAGAGTGTCCGGGTGGCTGGGAACGAGATGGATGAATCGATCACACAGTTTATTAAGCGGAAGTTCAATCTGTTGATTGGTGAACGAACTGCCGAGCAGATCAAGCTTCAGCTCGGGTCGGCGTGGCAGCTCGACGAACCGATGACCATGGAGATCAAGGGGCGCAACCTGATCGAGGGTATTCCGAAGACGATCGTTGTCACCGACGCGGAGATTCGCGAAGCGCTCGCCGATTCGGTCGCGACGATCGTCAATGCGGTGCGGATGGCGCTTGAGCGGACCCCACCCGAGTTGTCGGCCGATATTGTCGATCGCGGGATCGTCCTGACGGGTGGCGGCGCCCTTCTGAAGAAGCTCGATGTTCGCCTGATGCACGAAACCGGACTGCCTGTCTCGATGGCAGAGGATCCGCTCTCCTCGGTCGTGCTTGGGGCCGGAGCGATGCTCTCCGACTTCAATCTTCTCCGGCGTGTGAGATGGGATGGCGGCGTTCTCCATTCCTAGAGGACATTCTGGGCTGACATCCGGGGCAGGATGCCCACCGGCCCTGCCGGTTTAAGGAATACTTGTGTCGATCGCAGACAAGGCGAAGGATAAAGCGAAGCGGAACCCTGAATGGATGCTGGGAATTCTGGTCGTTCTCCATCTGATCGCGCTCTCACTCAATCGAGTACCCGGGCAGCCGGGGGTGCGGGTTCTGCAGGTGGTTCTGATGTCGGTTACCACCCCCTTCCAGTCCGGGATTGGCAACAGTGCTGGCTGGTTATCAGGGCAGTGGAAGGGCTACTTTCAACTCCGTCGAGTCCGGGAAGAGAATGAGTGGCTGAAGTCTGAACGGATCCGCCTTGCCTCCGAGCAGCTCGCACTTCGTGAGCAGTTGGCCCGATATGGTCGGCTCGGGCAGTTGGTGGAGGCTGGCGATCGGATCGGTTACCAGGCAATTCGGGCGCGGGTCGTCGGGCGCGACGTGAGCCGGCTCTTTGGAACGGTGGTCATCGACAAGGGATCGTTTCATGGGATCAGTAAGGATCAGCCAGTAGTCGATGCGATGGGGCTGGTTGGAAGGGTCGTTCTCGTCACTCCATACTCATCGAGAGTCATTCTGATCACCGATGAGCGGCACGGCGCCGGATCTGTCATTGCGACGACGCTCGCCGGCAGGTTGCTTGGGATTGTGCGGGGCGCCCGTGACAGCTACTATTGCCAGATGGATTTCATTACCGCACCGGTTAACATCGCTAACGGTGAGCCGGTGCTTACTTCGGGTCAGGATGGGATATATCCGCCAGGCCTCCTGATTGGCCGGGTTGCGAATCCGACCGATCAGCCTGTTTCGACTCAGCAGCGGCTGGTCGTTGCCCCGGCGGCCGAACTTGGCCGACTTGAGATAGTTTCGGTGCTTCAGGTGACGCGTGAGCAGATCCGGGGCGCTGTCGATGCCGTCATCGCTGAAGAGCAGCGATTGGAGAAGGGCCCGATTAACGGCCCGATTAAAGAAAAGAAGCGTTGATCACGGCTGGTGGAGCCGATCTTCAGCATCTTTCCGCGCTCTTTCAATTTGCGATGATCGTTGGTTTTAGGCAACAGATTTGATGGAACTAAATCGTTGGAGATAGATAATCGGAAGACACTGACTATTCTGGGCTGCCTGCTGGTGGCCGGTTTCTTACAGACGACGCTTGTTCACGTCGCACCGGACTGGCTGGCCCGATGGCTCGGGTATATTGACTGGCTGATGCTGGTAACCGTCTACATTGCCCTGCAACGAAACCCGTTGCAGGGGATGCTTACGGGGGCGGTCGCGGGCGCGATCCACGATGCACAGTCAGGGATGCCGGCGTTTGGGGTTGCCGGGCTCGCCTACGTTGCTGCTGCGTACGTTACATACAGCATTACAGCACTTGTCGTAGTCGATAACCTGCTGGTCAGATATATTGCGGTCGCGGCATCATCCCTGCTGAACACGAGCATCAGGCTGGTCTTCTATGCGCTCCTTGGACTCTCCCTGCCGGTTCTTGCTGGTGGGAAGACGATCACCGCGAACTTTGTTTTCACTCTCCTCATCCATCTGATTGCCTCAACCCTGCTTTACATACTGCTCGACCGCATCTTCCTGAAGGGTGATGATCTGCGCCGGCGGCGGACGCTGGCCAGGCGGAGGCGGCTATAGTGAAATCGGGCCGTGGCGTCGCTGACGTCACAATGGGGATGCGCCAGGCGCCAGTGCAACCAGTTCAACCGGTGCAACCGGTGCAACCAGTTCAAGAGGATCTGCAATAATGGCAGCAAAAGATCCGATATACGAGACCAGTGACAATATCCGGCAGCTCAGTTTCCGGCTCAATATCATCTATGCGATCGTTCTGACCATATTTTTGATTCTGGTCGGGCGGCTCTGGTATCTGCAGGTCATAAACCATGAGATCTTCGTCGAGCGGGCAGAGCAGAATCGGACGCGTGTGTTGACGATCCCGGCCCGTCGCGGAACAATTTTTGACCGTAATGGCGAGATTCTCGCAACCAGCCAGCCCTCTTACAATATCGTCGTCAGCCGGAAGGACGTCCGTGACATCGAAGAGATCGCGACGCTGCTGACCGAGAATCTGATGATCGACCGTGAGTGGCTGACGAAGCGCTTCGACGCCGCAAAGTTTGAACCGAAATACGAATCGATCGTCGTCAAGGAGATGGCGACTCCGGCGGATGTTGCCTGGGTCGAGGCTCACCAGTATGAGTATCCGATGGTCCGATCCGAAGAGGCTCCGCGTCGATCCTATCCGATCGGGATGATTGCCGCCCATGCCATTGGCTATGTTGGCGAGGTGAGCAGGGCAGAACTGACCGACCCGAAGTCGCCTTTTTCGAAAGATAATGGGTTCACGCTTGGCGACGTAGTCGGAAAGTCCGGCATTGAGCGAACTTACAACGAGATTTTGAGCGGTCGTGATGGCGAACGGACGG
>JBEIMN010000473.1:0-3184 GCA_040378705.1 Acidobacteriota bacterium | reverse complement strand
CGTCGACTCGCGGCGAACGGTTGGGCTGGTCTACTCGCCATACATCAAACGCGGTGGAATCGTCGACAACACCCTCTACACGACAGTCTCATTTGTCAGGACGATGGAACTGATTCTCGGCCTGCCGCCGATGACACAGTATGATCAGTTGGCGACGCCAATGTACAACATCTTCACCACGACCCCAACGATGACTCCGTACCGGCGCGAAGAGGCGCGCGTCGACCTGCTGGCAAAGAATGGAAGCAGTGGCGAGGGCGCACTGCGCTCGTCAAGGATGGACTGGTCGGAATATGATTTGGTCGACTTCGATGAATTGAACGACATCCTCTGGCGGTCGTTCCGTGGAGGTCAGCCGATGCCGGCGCCGGTCAGGAGTGCGCTGCTCGGCCCCTGAGTAACGGGCGGCATCTGACGGGCTGCACCTGTTGGACAATGAGACGGGGGAGCGATTCCCCCGTCTCATTGTGGCGGCTCTGGATGCGGGGATCGACGACTACCGGGCAAATGCCAGTGACTGGATCAGGATATTGCTGCGCTTTTCGTCCGGATGCACAGATAGTCAGTCTCAAGTCGTCTATCCGCAGAATTTGCAAATCAAACTGGGAGCGAGTGGCGTTAGACCTGCGGGTCTGAAGACCCGCGCCCCCAGTATCAGGATCCCATTTACGATCAGCTCCAATCTGACGATAAGCATAACCTGCTTAAATTTTGGCCAGGCTGTTCCACAAGGCGGCCGCAGCCCCGATCAACTGACGATCCTTCCGTTTTACGAGGTAGAACTGGCGCGACTTTCGCCAGCGACTTCCACGAGCCGATCCGAGCACCGCTGCTTTCTCCTCGAGCCGGCAGGCCCAGGATGAGAGGAAAGCGAGGCCGAGTCCGGCGGCGACCGCCTGCTTGATCGCCTCGGTGCTTGGGATCTCGACCAGTCGCGCAAAGTGCTTCAATTCCCCACCAAAGAGCCCCTCGACAACGGCGCGGGTGCTTGACCCTGGTTCCCTGACGAAGAGTGTCCGCGATTTCAGTTCGGCGGGATCGAGCCTGCCGGCGCGGCAGATCGGGTCCGCTGCCGGGCCGGTCAGTCTCAACTGGTCAGCACTGAGCGGGAAGGCCTCGATCGACTCAGGCAGCCGGATCTCCCCGACGATGCCGAATGGCGCCTCATAGCCTGTCAGCCAATCGAGCACCTCCCGGCTCGCGCCGATCCGCAGGATTGGGATTGCATCCGGGTAACGCCTTTGAAAACGGTGGAGGAGCTTCGGCACAAGGTAGGTTCCAGGCGTACTCGACGCGGCGATCACCACCTCGCCGGCGATGCGGTTTCGAACGAGGTCGACCGTTGCCGGCAGCTCATCGAAAAGCACGAAGATCCGATCGACCTGATCGAGGATGCCCTCACCAACCGTGGTCAGGACCATCTTTCGTGGTGTCCGCTCGAAGAGGAGCGCTCCGAGATGGGCCTCCAGGGCGCGGAGGTGGGCGGAGACCGCTGGCTGGCTGATGAAGAGTGCGGCGGCGGCCCGCGTCACACTGCCGTGGCGCGCGACCATGCGAAAGACGTGGAGCGGGTAGAGGTTGTAGTCTGTAATCATAAGCTCCATCTTATAGCATCTCTCAGAAAAATAATATTTGCCTGATACCAATCACTATCTCTATTTTCAACTTGGCAAGGCCGGAAGAGGCTGAAAAGGAGTATAGATGATCGAGATGAAGGATGCTCCGATGGTGATAATGTCCATCGGTCTGGGAGTAATGCTGGTGCTCGAGCAGTTGAGTCCTGCTGCCGCGAATCACGGCGGGAGAGCCCGTCACACGGTGACAAATCTGGGCCTCGGATTGCTGAACGGGGTCGGAATAGGATTAGTTGCAACGCCGGTTTTGGTGATAATGAGTAGCTGGATTGAGCGCCGCAATTTCGGACTGGCGCGAATGGTCGATATGCCGTGGCTCGGACTGCTGCTCTTCGATGGATGGATGTATGCCTGGCACCGCGCCAATCACAAAGTTGGACTGCTGTGGCGATTCCACCGTCTGCACCACGAGGACGTGGTAAGCCTGGCAGCGAGGCCAGAGAAGGCAAACGGTGTGGACATTGCAATGGACGTGACGACGACGGTGCGTTTCCACCCGGTCGAGATTGCCCTGTCGACACTGGCCCGGCTGATCGTGATGCCGCTGCTCGGTTTGACGATCGGTGACCTCTTTTTTTATGAGGCGCTTATGTTTCCGGTGATCCTTATCCAGCACGGCAACATTCGGTTTCCTGAGTGGCTGGATCGTCCGTTGAGACTGGCGCTGGCGACGCCGGCGATTCATCGGATCCATCATTCGGAGATGAGGGTCGAGCAGGACAGTAATTATGGTTCGGTCCTTTCGATCTGGGATCGGATCGGTGGAACATTCAGATTGCGGAGTGACAACCGGCTGGCGCCGACTCGTCTCTCATCCTGACTGAATCGGGAAGTTCGATGCGATCAATTTACGCAATGGAGTACGCACCATTGGGGTAAATATCCGCACTCAGGTGCGCTATTGGTTGTCTGCATCGCCCCTTGCGCACTGATAAGGCCGCGAACAGGGCAAAGCGGCTTCGGAACGCGAGTTGCGTTACATTTTGGTGAAACGGGATCGAAGCTGGAATTATCCCGCTGTAGTCAATCAGTGTTTGAGCCGTAAGGAGGCATTTATGACGGAGAAGATGAGAATCCTGATTGCGTATGATGGGTCGGCGGGGTCGAATGCGATGCTGGACGATCTGCATCGGGCCGGGTTACCGACAACGGCAGAGGTTGAAGTGGTCTCGGTAGCCGAGACACAATGCTCGAAATCCCTACAATGATCCTGCTAGGAGTACAGCATAACTTATTGGAAAACTTGAAGGATAAAGTTATAATGGCAGGGATTATCGGATGCCTTATGAACGGACAGATCAGTTTTTGCCTCACTTATCTCATTAATTGCCTATCAATGCTGACATGAGTCCTTTACAAAGAGACATCTATGAAGACACCATCGAGCACAATAATTGGCAAATGATGGGCAGCTAAGGACTCTACCCCGGTCGTGAACTCGAATAAAATATTTTCTAAATTTTGAAAAATGGACCTCTTGGTGCTCGGAGTCCAAGAGAAGGATAAGTTAGGATTTCTACTCCTCAAGAACCTCAAAGTGAAGAATAAGT
>JBEIMN010000472.1:0-3201 GCA_040378705.1 Acidobacteriota bacterium | reverse complement strand
GTGTAATTACCGGTGTAATTGCCGGTGTAATTGCCGGTGTAATTGCCGGTGTAATTGCCGGTGTAATTGCCGGTGTAATTGCCGGTGTAATTGGTTGATTGGCTGGCCGGCCTGATGGCGAGGGACAGCCTGCCAGTTTTCATCCTGCCGCGAGCCAGCTAATCAACCAATAGTCCTGCCCGGACTTCCACTGCCATTCGACAACTCGAAGCCGGCTGGGTATAATCCGCAGTCTTAACATTTCTAAAGGATTCAGAAACCGTTAATAGGAATCGGTTGGCTAGCGTCCGATATCTCTGACCGGTTAAGGAGCTTCAGCGCGTGAAAAGAACTCTTCAGTTTTCCATTATCCTGGTGATATCCCTCCTTGTGAGCGCACTCCCCGGATTGCAGGCGGGAATGCAGGCGCAGCAGACGGTGACGGAAGACGTCACGATCCTTCCGCTGCCGGTTCCAACCAATGTCATCGGCACCTATGTTCGTGGCGCCAGCAACGATGGCAAGCGGCTGGTGGTCGAGTCGATCAATGACTACAACGGCCGGAACATCGACAGCAACAGCGAGATCTGGATCTATGATGTCGATACACGGGCGATGGTCATGATCACAGACACGGCCAATATCGTCGAGACGAAGACCAATGCCGACGGGACGACGACCACCACCACCAAGCTGACGGTCAACAACCAGTTGCCTTCGATCAGCGGAGACGGCACGCGGGTCGTGTTTATGTCGAATGCTTCGCTTGGTGGCACGACGAACGATGACGGGAATTACGAGATCTATACCGCCGATCTGCCGCGCGGGTCAACCACCCCGACCTTCAAGCGAATCACAGACACCACGTCAAACTACAGCGACGAAACGGTCAAGGAATATGCCAGCAACTATGGCCCGACGATCAGTGATGATGGGAAGACGGTTGCTTTCCTCTCGACTCGGGTGCTCTTCCGACCGATCGCCAATGGCCCGGCCACTTTTACCGCTTTGAAGGAAGGTTCCGGCAACAGTGACCCGGACGGCAACGCTGAGATCTTCATCTATCGTGAAGCGACACAGCAGTACACGCAGGTCACGGCGACGCGCGATGTCGACGCGACGGCCAGCTTCACGGTCAAGGGATTCAACGCCTCCCCGTTCCTGAGTGGAGACGGGCAGGTTCTCGCCTTCCTCTCCGGTTTCAATTTCCCGGGAGCGACGGCGAATAAAAATACAGATTTCAACGGCGAGATCTTTGTCTACAAGCTTGGCAGCGCGGTCAACACCGTGACACAGGTAACGCAGACCAGCGCGAAGGCGGCGGTTCCGTTCAATGGGGTTGAGACGGTGCTGGCCTCCGGCACGCATCCGCTCAATTTTGACGGCACGAAGCTGGTTGTCGAGTCTTCGGGTGATTTTGCGGCAAAGAATAGCGACAAGACGCGCGAGATCTACCTGGTCGATCTGAGTGGGACGACTCCGGCCTTCACACAGATAACCAATCAGGCGACGGCCGATCAGGCGAAGAGTGATTATGGATTTTTTCCGAGCATCAACGCGGCCGGAACGAACATCATCATCTCTTCAGTCCTGAATCTGGCCCCGGCGACGACGAGCAGCGTCAAGACCGACAACGCCGACGGGAGTCGTGAGGTCTTTCGTTACAATATCGCCACGGCGAAGTTCACCCAATTCACCTTCACCGCACTCTCTGATCTGGTCTTCGATCAGCGTGACAACCGGACGGCACCGTTCATCAACGATGCGGGCAATCTGGCGACGTTCAGTTTCGAGTCGCGATCGCTTCTGCCGGTGGGGCCAATCATCTCGGACCTCTTCCAGGCAGTCGTGAGGCCGGTGACGAGCGTTAATACGGAAGCGGCGAAGATGGCCAATGCGGCGAGCTACGACAATACACAGATTGCGCGAGGTTCGCTGGTTGCACTCTTCGGCACACAGCTTGCGAGAGGCGCGGTAAACGCATCGAGCGCCAACCTGCCCTTCGAACTGGCAGGGGTGACGGTCAAGGTCGCCGGCATTGCGGCGCGCCTGATCTATGTTTCACCGACGCAGATCAATTTCGTGATGCCGCTCAATATCGCGGTCGCCGATACGGTCGACTTTGCCGTCAACAACAACGGCGTCCAATCGGCCGGGACGGTCAAGGTGGTCGACATCGCCCCGGGAGTATTTACTGCGACAGGTGATGGCAAAGGGCGTGCGGCGGCGCAGTGCGGCCAGGTCTCATCCGATGGACTGACATTTCCACTGACGGCGCCACCGTGCGATGTCGGTAATCAGTCGCAGTTGAACACGCTGGTACTGTATGTCACCGGAGTCAGCAACACGCAGGCGGTGACGGTCAAGATCGGCGATGTCACCTTGCTTCCAAGCTATGTCGGTCCGCAGCCGGATTTCCCGGGACTTGATCAGATCAATGTTGGATTGTCGTCGGATCTGGCAAACAAGGCCGATCTAGAGATTACGGTCTCGGCGACGACGACTGGCACGGTCGACAGCAACAAATCGAATATCTCCTTCCTGCCGGCCGATCCGGCGGTCTCGACGGTCAATGCGGCAAGCTTCGAGGCTTCGCTGGTCGCTCGCGGCTCGCTTGCCATCGCCCAGGGGACGGAACTGGCGGCGGCGAAGGTGACGGCGACTGGTAATGATTTGCCATTCACTCTTGGTAATGTCACGGTGACGATCGCCGGGAAGCCGGCGCGTCTGAGTGAAGTTTCGCCGACGGCGGTGACCTTTGTCGTTCCGGATGATGTCAAGGAGGCCGATCTGGCCGAAGTCGTCGTCAACAACAATGGTAAGAAGGCGCGTGGACGTGTCAAGACGGTCAATTCGTCCGGCGGTCTCTTTACCGCGACCAATGATGGCAATGGCCAGGTAACGGCGAAATGTGGAAAGGTCAATGCCGACAGCACCATCACCTACACCAATCCGCCCTGCGCGGTCGGCACAGCGGCCAGTCCCAACCTGCTTCGCCTCTTCGGAACCGGCTGGCGCTTTGCGGAGTCGGTGACGGTCAAGATTGGTGACAGCGACGTAACGCCGACATTCTCTGGCGGGCAGACAGGAATCTATGGAATCGATGTCATCGATCTCAAGCTGATTCCGGCCCTCGCCGGCAAGGCGGATGTCGATGTCATCATCACGACGAAGGTTGGCACGGTCTCGCGAATCAGTAAGTCCGGGGTGAAGATCTCATTC
>JBEIMN010000471.1:0-3207 GCA_040378705.1 Acidobacteriota bacterium | reverse complement strand
GGATTCGCTTCAACCGGAACGAATCGTGCGCAGGGGCGGGTGGCGCCGCCCCCCGAACAGAGTCTGTCGGGGGGGGCGGGGTGTGCGGTGGGGCGCCCCCCCCCGGCGCGGCCGCGGCCAGGGGGGGGGGGGGGGTGGTTGGGGGGTGCGCGACGGGCCACCCAGCCCCATCGGAGTTTGTATTGTCGGGGGGGGCCGCCACCCGCCCCTGCGCACGATTCGTTCCGGTTGAAGCGAATCCGGAGGCGAAGTTCAGCGACCGAGACTGGCTTCGCGTTTCGCCTTGAACTCGGTGCCTGGTTTCCATTCCGGCCATTTCTCACCCTGGGCGACCTGCCAGCCGACCATCAGCAGCAGTTGCAGATCCTCGACGGTTCCCGAGAGATCCCAGTTGGGGCGGACTTCGTCGCCGACGCCGTGATAGTCCTTTTCTGTATACTCATCACGGGTCTGTTTGGCATAGTCGGCAGGTTTTCCGATATAGTCGACACCGGCATCGGTATTGAGAGCCGGGACGCCCTGTTTGGCAAATTCGAAGTGGTCGGAGCGGTAGAAGTAGCCCTTCTCCGGTTCGGCGTCGGGTTTGAGGGTGCGGCCCTGAACCTGCGCAGCGGAGGCTAGTATGTCATCGAGGGTCGAGTTGCCGAGGCCGATGACGGTGAGGTCGCTCGTTCGGCCCCACTGGTTGATGCCATCCTTGTTGATATTGGCAAGCGTTTTGGTGAGCGGATAGAGCGGGTGTTCGGCGTAATATTTCGCGCCGAGGAGCCCCTTCTCTTCGGCGGTCACGGCGAGGAAAAGGATGCTCCGTTTTGGAGCGGGTGAGAGTTTGGCGAAGACGCGCGCCCATTCGAGCAGGCAGGCGGTGCCGGAAGCGTTATCGATTGCCCCGTTGAAGATCTGGTCGCCGCTCAGTTTTGGATCGCGTCCCATGTGGTCCCAGTGTGCGGTATAGACGACGTATTCATCCCTGAGGGTCGGATCGGACCCTTCGAGTTTCGCGACGACGTTCTTCGATTCGATGCGGCGGATGGTCGATTTGACGGAGAGATTGGCGCGTGCAGCGAGGGTGACCGGTTTGAAATCGCGGTTAAGCGCGGCTTTTTTGAGTGCCGCCAGATCCTGACCGCCGGCGGCGAAGAGTTCGCGCGCCTTGTCGAAGGCGAGCCAGCCCTCGACGGCGACGCGCCCCTTCTCTGAACCGGAGAGGCCGAAGTTCTCCTGGCGCCAACTGGCGAGGGCCTTCAGCGGATAGCCGGCCGTTGCCGTCTCGTGAATGATGATTGCGGCGGCGGCCCCCTTCTCGGAGGCGATCTCGTACTTGTAGGTCCAGCGGCCATAGTAGGTCATCGCTTTACCCTTGAAGAGGCTCTCGTCAAGTTTCGCCGGATCATTTGGATCTGGGATCTGCGGATCATTGACGAGCATGACGACAGTTTTGCCCCGCACGTCAACATTTTTGAAGTCGTCCCAGCCATACTCCGGAGCGACGACACCGTAACCAACGAAGACGATCTCGGAGTTGCGGACGTTGACATCCTGCTGGTACCGTGAGGAGCGTGCGAGGTACTCTTCTGCGGTCGGCTCGATCTTCTTGCTGCCGGCGGTGAAGCTGACGCTGGGCGTTGGGGTGAAGCCGATCAGCGGAACATTCTGGACATAGGTGCCATCTGGATTTCCCGGCTGCAACCCATATGCCCTGAACTTGTCGGTCAGGTATTTGACGGTCAGATCCTCGCCGGGGGTGCCGGGAGCGCGTCCCTCATATTCGTCAGAGGCGAGGACGCGGATGTGTTCGAGCAGGCTCTCGGCGTTGAAAGAGGCAAGCGCGGTCTTCAGTTCGGCCGGAGCCCCGGGGGTGGCGGTATTTCCGGCTTTGGTTAGCCTGGAATCGGCTGGCGGCGATCGTTTTTGACAAGCGTTGATCAGGATTGTCACGAGGATCAGGAGCAGCAATTTTAGTGCGGATCTTTTCATCTCTTCCTCACGGTTTCTGGTTAATCTGGAGTAGTGTTGACGACTCGTATTTTGAACGATCATTGGCTGAAATTGAAATCGATTGCGTGGAGGAGATGTTTATGGAACTGGGAATAAACTATCCGTGGGTCAATTATGGCTGGGATTTTGGCGATCCGCCCGAAGAGTGGGTCTCGGCGTCGAGCCGTGCGGAGTGGCGCGTCGGGAAGCGTCAGCGAATCGACAACGACCTGCGAAGACTGGCGACGCTTGGGATCGACGCGATCCGCTGGTTCATCCTTGGGGATGGAACCAATTACGGGATGGGGGCGGAGTCGCCACGACTCGTGAACGGAAATTGGCAGTTCGATCCATTGCCGGCTGGCCACCCGTTTCATTCGCAGTTGCGCGAAGACTTTCGTTTCGTGCTCGAGACCTGCCGGAAGCATCGGTTGAAGCTGTTGCCAAGCCTGATCGACTTTCACTGGGCGCGGCCGGGTGAGCGACCGGCCGGGAGTCAGGCGATCGTTAAATGCGGGCGCAGTCAGGTGCTGACCGATCCATTGCGGTGCGAGCAGTTCCTGGCGACGATCCTTGATCCGCTGCTCGAACTCTCGCTCGAGTTTCGTGAAGTGATTGTCGCCTGGGAGCTGATTAACGAGCCGGAGTGGGTCGTCAGGCTGCCGTGGTATCAGTTCTGGCAGAAGCAGGATCCGGATCGGACGGTGGCAAGGGGGCGGATGGTCGATTTCGTGCGTGCAGGGGTGGCGCGGATTAATGCCTTTGAAGCGGGCGTATTCCGCTCGACCGTCGGCTTTGCCTTTGCCCGCACGATCCGTGAATGGGGGGAGCTTGGAATCACGCTCGATCAGTTCCACTACTATCCAATGGCGGACGAGCCGTTGCCGATCGGGTTTGAGTCGGCGATTGTCGGGGAGCTGGCGACGGCGGCGGCGTTTCGTCCCTGGCCGGAGCTGAGTCGGCAGATGCTCGGTGACCGCTTGCGGCTCCTCGAGGCCCGTGGCTATCCGGCGGCGTATCTCTGGTCGGCAGGGGAGCCGGGGGATGCGACCAGCTGGACGGCGGCAGAGCAGGGTGAGGTGCGCGATTTTCGCAACCTCAACGCCCTCGTCAAATAACGGCAGGGGTGGTTCGCGAACCGCCGGGCAACACCCAACGAGAGACGAATGCAGGGGCGGAGCGCGAACCGCCGGGCAACACCCAACGAGAGACGAATGTAGGGGCGGGGGG
>JBEIMN010000470.1:0-3211 GCA_040378705.1 Acidobacteriota bacterium | reverse complement strand
TTGCACGATAATCATAGAACTGAGCGGATTGCGGAACGATCTCCCCGGGAAGACTGGCGACGGGAAGGTCGTTGCCAAGGACGCTGACCTCAATTTCGCGTGCGTCGACACCCTGTTCGACGATCAACTTACGATCATAGCGTGCGGCCAGGGCGAGCGCGCTGGTGAGTCCGGCGTGGTCGTTGGCGCGTGAGATTCCAACCGAAGAGCCCAGGTTGGCTGGTTTGACAAAGCAGGGGAATCCGATCTCGGCGATAATTCGTGACTCGATCGCGGCTGGTTCAGCCTCCCAGTGCGACCGCATCACCGAGATGAAGGGGACGCTTTCAAGGCCGGCCTCCTCGAAGAGAAATTTCATGATCACCTTGTCCATCCCGGAGGAGGACGCAAGGACACCGCAGCCGACATACGGCAGATCGGCCATCTCCAGCAGGCCCTGAATCGTTCCATCCTCACCGTAAGTACCATGAAGTACCGGGAAGACGACATCGACTGGCTTTAGTCCGGAGAGATTGCCATCAGAATCGATGATTGCCAGTCCGTGTCGCGTCGGATCACCAAGCAGTGCGACATTCTGATCCGCACGGTCTAAGATGTCTGCTGGCGTAAGCAAAAGCTCATCGCTCGCGGCAACCCATCTCCCCGCTCTGGTAATGGCAACGGGCAGAATCTGATACTTATCAGGATCGAGGGCCTCGATGACCGACTGAGCCGAAAGGAGCGATATTTCGTGCTCGCCAGATCGCCCGCCAAATATTACACATACCCGAATTTTTTTGGACAAATCAGTTCCTTCTGCGTTGCCTGTCGCCTGGTTGCTTGGCTGCCTGCCTGTCTGCCTTAAAGCTATGGACCGTGGGCGGTTCACAGGATCTTTTTGCCAAAGGCTGACAATATCAGCTCGACTCCCAGCTCGGCGGTACGATTGGAGATGTCGAGAACCGGGTTGATCTCTGTCAGTTCAAAAGAGAGCATCCGACCTGAATCGGCGATCTTCTCCATCGCCAGATGGCTCTCACGATAAGTTGGCCCACCGGGTACAGGGGTACCGACGCCAGGGGCAAAGGCAGGGTCGACGAAATCCATGTCCATGGTGACGTGGAAACCCGCCGTATTCGCCGTGGCACGTGAGATCGCTTCGTCAATGACGGCGCTCATCCCGCGCTCATCAAGTTCTCGCATCGTTACAATGCGGACTCCGGAGGCTCGAAGGACTTTTGCCTCTTCCTGATCGACACTCCGGGCGCCGATCAGGACGCAATCCTCTGGCAGGACCTTGGGCGAAAAGCCACTAATTCCCGTCAATTCGGGGGCGCCCTGTCCAAGTATCGCGGCAAAGGGCATGCCGTGAATGTTGCCTGATGGTGACGTCTCCGGCGTATTCATATCACCGTGGGCGTCAAACCAGATCACTCCAGTTCGCTGTTCACGCTGTCGATGATAGGCCGCAACCCCGGCGACACTGCCAATGGCAATTGAATGGTCGCCACCCAGAATTATTGGGACCGATCCATTTTCGAGGGTCTGGAGGACCCGATCGGCCAGCTTCTGGCAGGCAGTCGTAATCTCTGGGAGGTACTTCAGGCGACGGTCGGAAATCTGCATCATCTCCGCATTCCGGACACCAATGTTGCCGGAATCGATCACCTCATATCCGAGATTGCGCAGCCGCTCGTTGAGGCCGGCGACACGAACCGCTGAGGGACCCATGTCCACTCCACGCCGATCCGCCCCGAGATCCATCAACACACCGATAATTGTTGCCGATCTGCTCATAAACACCGCGTGTTCGGAATTTCCAGACAAACAGTTTGGAGAGTGTTCCGAGCGCGAATCTCTCCAAAAATATTAGGGTTTGAGACGGTTGAGCATTCGCGGGAATGGAATCGTCTCCCTGACGTGCTCAAGTCCGCAGACCCAGGCAACACAGCGCTCGATGCCCATGCCAAATCCGGCGTGTGGAACACTGCCATATTTTCTCAGATCCAGATACCAGTCGAAGGCCTCAGGTGGGAGGTTGTGCTCACCAATCCGTTGCAGGAGCAGTTCGTGCGAAGACATTCGCTCACCGCCCCCAATAACTTCACCGTAGCCTTCCGGCGCCAGAACATCGACGCAGAGCGCGAGATCGTTGCGTGCCGGATCCGGTTCCATATAAAAAGCCTTGATCGCTGCCGGGTAGCGGTGAACCATCACCGGGCGATCGTAGAGGGCTGAAAGATATGTCTCGTCCGGAGAGCCAAGATCACCGCCCCACTCGAAACGATTCTCGACCTCTCCCTTTTCGTGCGCTTCCTGAAGCATTCGAACCGCGTCATCATACTGGAGGCGTGGAAAGGGAGGAACGATCGCTTCGAGCTTCGAGGTGTTGCGTTCGAGCTGCTCGAGCTCCTCGCGGCGGTTCTCAAGAACACGGCCAACGACATAGCTCAGAAAATTTTCAGCCAGCACCATAATGTCGTCAAGTCTGGCATAGGCGACTTCGGGTTCAACCATCCAGAATTCTGTCAGGTGGCGGCGGGTCTTTGATTTCTCTGCCCGAAAGGTCGGGCCGAAGCAGTAGGCCTTGCCGAAGGCCGCCGCGGTTGCTTCATTGTAAAGCTGGCCCGATTGTGTCAGATAGGCCTTCTCGTCAAAGTAGTTGACCTCGAAGAGTGTCGAGGTTCCCTCGCAGGCGGCCGGCGTGAAGATCGGAGTATCGCAGAGCACGAAACCCTGATTGTCGAAGAAATCACGAACCGCGCGGATAACTTCGTGCCGCACGCGCAGAATCGCGTGCTGACGCCGTGACCGAAGCCAGAGGTGACGGTGATCCATCAGGAACTCGACCCCGTGCTCCTTTGGACTTATCGGATAGTCTTGAGTCAACTGGACAATCTCAAGGCTCTTGATATCGATTTCAAAGACCCCAGGCCGTTTGGGATGCTCGCGAGGAATGCCCGTGACGATGATCGAAGACTCCTGCGTCACCGTTTCGACCCCGGTCCAGGTCGATTCGGCGACATCTTTCTTTGAGACAACCCCCTGAATCATCCCTGATCCATCACGGATCTCCAGAAAACCAAGCTTCCCGCTTGAACGCTTATTGAAAAGCCAGCCCCGGAGGGTAACCTCTTCGCCGGCATGTCGGCCAATCTCGTTGATGTATGTATATGGCATAGTTCAGTATTGAAGGGCCTTCTCCAGGGCCGGATAGGCGGGCATTCCCGCA
>JBEIMN010000469.1:0-3216 GCA_040378705.1 Acidobacteriota bacterium | reverse complement strand
CGAAAAGCACTAAAGGTACTAAAAGTCTGAAAGTCTTATACGTCAAAAAAGTGAACCAGATGGTTCACTTTTTTTCGTTATGGGGATCTGACTTCGAGATGTTTGTTCCTGACACTTTCTGGCCTGACACTTTCTGGCCATTTTCTCGTCAAACATACGATTTCTTGACACTCACCCCGGGGCGACGTATGATCCGAGACTTGAAATGCAGACTCAGGTATTCTAACCAATACGCGTGAACACGAATCAATACCTGTTCTGACGGAGTCTTCAAGCGTCTTTTTGCAGGTTTGAATGTGCCCTTTTACAAGTTTCCATCGGTGAGTCACACTAATGAGTCTCGACTGAGTGTAATCCTGTAAAACAGATGAAAACGATCAGACAGCAGCCACCTGTGCCCTCTTGTGAATAGCTGGCTGAAACCGGACAACGCGGAATAAAGAATAAAGAATAACGATATGCTCGGTGAAGTCATCGGGAGAGTGAGCCTGAGGATACTTGATGCGATTGTCCGCACTTTGATCCGGCTTAACCCCAATCCCAACATGCTTTCGGTGATCGGGCTGGGTATTAATCTCTGGGCCGCGTTGCTTTATGGTTTTGGCAGCTTCTTCTCGGCGGGACTGGTGATGATCCTCGCCAATCTCTTCGACATGCTCGACGGACGGGTCGCGCGCGGCACCGGCCGGGTGACGAGGTTCGGTGCCTTCCTCGACTCCAGTCTCGACCGACTCTCGGACACGGTCGTCTTCCTTGGGATCATAATCTACTATACCCGTGACACAGTGCATCACAGCACGCTTTACGCGGCGCTCACCGGAGCGGCGCTGATCGGCTCGGTCATGGTCAGCTACACGAGCGCTCGTGCGGAGTCGATGATTCCGAAATGTGACGTCGGGTTTCTGCGCCGTCCGGAGCGTGTCGTGCTGCTGATCATCGGCTCGCTGACGGTCTGGCCGGAATCGACTCATCCGCTGCTGAACCGGATGCCGGTAACGATCTGGCTGATGACGATCCTCTCTTTCTGGACATTTTTTCAGCGCCTCTTTCATACCTGGTATAACCTGAAAGAGGTCGAGCGCGGTTCCTCCACGACCGGTAACTGATCAGTGGACTAGCCGGATATTTTTACGAGTCGTCTTGCCAATCGTCGAGACAACCTTTAATCATGAGAACTATGGGCAACAAAATTCAAAAAACCACCATGATCTGTCCGTGCTGTGGAGAGGAACGCCTGATTGCGGCGATTGAATGCCTGAGCTGCGGAGCGCGCCAGGTTGGGCCGCCGCTGGCGCCGCCGGATCGGTTGCTGCCAAACATGGGGCCGGCGATGTCGGCGCTCGCGGTTGCGATTCTGGTCGTGATGGTGTTTCTCGCGGTCTGGATATTCAGCAGTGACATGAAGGTCGGGCGGGCGATGGTGGTCGGAGTTCTTGGTGATGGGACGCGATTGACGCGCTCGATGCTTGCGGCCGATCCGCGGCTCCCATACTACAGAATATTCGCCTACGACGCAGTGCGGCAGGCATTTTATCTCTCGATAGTGCTGATTCCGCTCTCGCTGCTCGGGGTTAGACTGGCGCGGCGTGCCCGACGGCTCGCGAGCGGTGCACCGAACCTTTTCGGCGGAATGGGAATGGCTCGGGCGGCGATGATTATGTCATCGAGCCTGCTGGTCCTGTTCACGACGATAACAGCCTTCTCGCTCCCCGAAGCATTTGAGCGCGGTCGCGCCAAGAAGCGGGCCGCGACGCGGGCCGTTATGTACCAGCTCCATCAGCAGGCACTCCACAAATATTATAACGAGTACGGAAGCTACCCGCAGGATCTGGCCGACCTCTCCCGCATCAAGGCAGAGAATTCGCCGAAGCTCGACTATTGGGAGCAGCCTTTCACCTACACTCCGGTTGGAGAGATCGCCTCGAACGGCAGTGCCGTCAGCCTGACCACCTACAAGCTGGTCTCGGCCGGGGCGGATGGGAAGATTGGCACGGCGGATGACCTGACCATGATTGATGGGGTGGTTCAGGAAGGTCGCGTCGAGGAGAACTCCCCGCTGAGCGGAATCATCCGCTGAGTGCGGAGGTGACGGGCTTACGGGGAATTCCTCCCCACGACCAGACCAGAAAGAACCGGCGGTTCCCGACATGACGGTTGATCTTAATCGGCTTAATTGGTTCTCACGCCTCCTCTACAAGCTGCGGGGGCGTGACCCGGTTGCAGAATATTATGCCTGGCTCGTCGTCTATGGGCGAGTGACAGAGGGGCGGATCGTCGATCTGATTAATGAAGATGGCCGATCGTCCATCTGCTATCGCTACAAGATCGCCAATGTCGAGTATGAGACGTCTCACACGCTGACGCCCGCCCAGATCGAGCGTGGTCATCTCTACGTCCCGGGCGCGAGCATCAGCGTCCGGTTCGATCCCAAGCGGCCGGGGATCTCGATTGTACCCTAAGCTCAAGACAACATCCCGTCCCAGACCGCATCCTGAAACACTGACTGTTTCAAGCGTCAGCACCCACGCGGTAGCGTAAATTTATGTTCAAAAAGATCCTGATTGCCAATCGCGGTGAGATTGCCGTTCGGCTGATCAGAGCCTGTCGTGATCTGGGAATCTCGCCGGTCGCCCTCTATTCGGATGCCGACCGGGGAGCGCTGCACGTCCGGCTGGCGGATGAGGCGTGGCATCTAGGCGGATCGGCAGCGTCGGAGAGTTACCTCGCCGGGGAGCGGATCGTCGAGATCGCCCTGCGGTGTGGAGCGGAGGCCGTGCACCCGGGCTATGGGTTCCTGTCGGAGCGTGGATGGTTTGCCCGGAAGGTGGAAGAGGCAGGGCTGGTCTTCATTGGGCCGTCACCGGCGACGATCGACTTGATGGGAGACAAGACCAACGCGCGGCGGGCGGCGCAGCGCGCCGGAGCGCCGATCGTGCCCGGGACGCAGGAACCGCTCAGCGATGAGGCGGCGGCAGAGCGGACTGCGGCGGAGATTGGCTATCCGGTCATGCTTAAGGCCTCAGCGGGCGGAGGCGGCAAAGGGATGCGTGTGGTCCGCACCGCGGAGGAGTTGCGACACGCCTTCGGACTGGCGGGAGCCGAAGCCGGGGCAGCCTTTGGAGACTCTGCAGTCTACCTTGAAAAATATATCGAGCATCCGCGCCACATCGAGATCCAGATCGTCGCTGATCGCAGCGGGAGGACGATCCACCTTGG
>JBEIMN010000468.1:0-3219 GCA_040378705.1 Acidobacteriota bacterium | reverse complement strand
TGCCCATCGTTCGGGGTGAAGAGCAGCCCGCCTCCTGTCCGATCGATCATCTCCGGAAATGAACCCCAGTTCGGCTGAATGACCGGGACTCCACTGGCCATCGCTTCGAGGACCGGCAATCCCTTCGGCTCCGGATAGGTCGTCGGCATCGAGAGCAGATCGATCTACCGGAAGAAGTCGAGCTTCGCTGCCCGATCGAGCTTGCCGTGGTAACGGAAATCTGCGGCAAGCCCCGCCGCCTCGAGCCGCTCCTCGACTTCACGCAGGTAACCGTGATGCTCCGGCGCCAGATACCCCGCTGCCTCGAGCCTCATCGGCGCCCCGCCACACTGATCCCGCAACCGGCAGAAGGCGTCGACCAGCAGATGAAGCCCTTTCTCCGGGGCGATCCGTGCAAAATATCCGATGGTGAAGGGGCGATCCTCGGCCACCTGAATCGACTCAACCGCCGGTCGCGCATCGTAATCGGTCAGATTGATGCCGAGCGGCACGACGTGGACCTTCTCTCGTGGAATGCGCAGATATTCCGTCATCCTCTCCGCATAGAATTGACTGACGGCAATAAAGGCATCGACGTGCCGTGAATGCTCGCGGATCAGTTCAAGTGCCTCGCGACGGAACGGTTCGCGCAACCCGTCGAGAAAGAGATCCTCACCCTGGAGCGTGCAGCAGATCGGCCGTCCGATCGCTTCGCGGATCGGCTTCGCGAGACCGAGCAGCATCGAATTCTGCATATCGACGACATCGTACTCGAACCCACGACGCTTCTCTGCGCTCAGCCAATCGATCAGCTTCCCGACCTCCTTCCGCTGCCGGCCATGCTCACCCCGCAGCATCGAGATCGTCAGCTCACCGAGCGAATCAGGATCGACGGCGATCGAGCGCTTCGAGGCCGCGAGCAGCGCCCGCCTTGAATCCCAAATCCGGTCAAGCCAGCGCGGAGTATGGCGAAAGATCGCGCTGTGCTGTTCGAGGTAGACGCTGATTCCACCAAAGAAGACCTTTTCATTGCTCACCCCCGGCTCGTCGGTCAGGGGTGGAGTGTAGAGCGGGAGCAGGTTCACATCGTGCCCCTGCCGCAAAAGCTCCGCTGCCAGCGCGTTGTCGCGCAGGCAGCTCCCACAATACATTCCGGCGGCCCCGGCTGTCAGGTAGAGAATCTTCATCGAGCGTCAGCCCTCTCCCGTTCAACCAGCCTTCTGAAAAGCCCTTCGCGCGTAGAGATGCTCGAAGAGGTTCCCCTCGTGCGGCTGATCCCAGGCGATCTTCATCGTTGGGATGGGCCCGATGTTGAGCCGATCGACGAGCGGCGAGGCAATCAGCTTCTCGATCAGCCGCGGATCCTCAGTCAACGCCGTGACAACCAGCGTTGGCCCCAGCCGCTCCGGCAATTCGCGCTGATCAACCTCGACGACACTCGCGAACGGGAAGAGAAACTCCCGATTGGCGAGCGGATGATCGGGTGATTGACAATGAACGACGGTCGGCAAAAGGTAGGTCGCGTCATCGAGCGTCACCACGCGCGGTCCGCGCACGTTGCCGCTGACATCCGTCGCGCCCTCTTCGCGCAGGCCGGAGTCGACGATGCCTGAAATCCGCCGGGCAATATCGGGATTGGCGAAAGGGGCAAGCAGCGCACGCTCGTCGGTCACATCACGCGGAACGATCTCCGTGAATCGCTGCGCGAGCGCCGCGGCGATCTCCCGGCCATGCCGCGGCACCCAGACCCCCGAAGCGTTGATGCACGACCGTCCACCATTCTCTGTGATCGAGGCGACCATGACATCGAGATACTTCTCCCAGTCATCGATCAGATCCTCGCCAATGACAATCTTCGAATAGCCTGTGCCGTGCAGCTCGATCCGCGAATCATTCGCATATTTGCCAACCGCGGCCGAGTCACCAAAGAACATTCCCCGCCCGCAATGCTGGAGAATCGCCCCCGATCCGCCGTGGTCTGTCGGGTAGTAGCTGAACGCCTCCGCCGGGACACCCGCCCTGATCAACGCCTGCATGATCCGGTAAGGAGACCATGGCTCGGCACTCCCCGGCTTCAAGACGAGCGGAATCTTCATGGCAATCGACGGTATCCAGAGCGAGTGGACTCCGGGCGAGTTGCTCGGCAGAATCACCCCGAGCGAACCAGTCCGCGGGTAGAAGCTGACGGCATGCCCGTCATGCACCCCGTAGCCGCGATCGAGAATCGCCGTGTCGAGTCCGCGTGTCAGTCCGGCCAGCACGCTGGCCATCTCCGCCATCACCCCGCTGATCTTGTTCATGTTCTTGCGAACCAGGACGTGTGGCATCCCCGTTGTCGCCGAGAGCTGTGCGACATAGTCTTCCGGCGTCTGCTCCGCCTCGCCAACCGAAAGCGTCGCCGTCATAAAGTAGTCAGCGGCCTGCCGGCACATCGCAATCAACTGCCCGGTCGTCAGGCCGTCCAGGGCGCGCCGCCCCGCCTCCTGATCACGCAGATCACGCCTGATCAGTCCGGCATTCGCCTGGCTGATCTCGACAAAGGTCTGGCGCGTCCGGAAATGTGGGACCCGGGCGATATCAACGCTGCGGTACGGTCTGCCCTGACGGATTATCGGAATATGAAGCATTGGAGGACTCCCTTTCTAGTAGACACCTTCGACCACGGAGGTCGCAAAACGTGAGAACGGACGGACATTACGAACGCCATCCCACGGATAGGTCTCGCACGGACGCTCGCGCTCCGCCTCGTCCCGCTCCAGAAAACGCGGCATGAAGAACTCCCGCGTCAGCGTCGTCAGCCTGACCCGCCCCGTCTCACCATACTCGACGATCCGCGAAGGATTGTCGGGATCGACCACCTCGAGGATCGCCCGTGGCATTGGCGGATAGTAGATGATCGCGTAGTTGTCGGCTGGATCAAAAGGCTTGTTCGTCGCCAGTCCCATCAGCGTGTTGCCATATGTCGGCGCGAAATAGGCCCCTTCCATCAGCTCCTCCCGCGCAAAACGATGGAACTGCGGCGTCATCTCCGTCCCACCGCAGAAGACACCGGTAATCCCGGCCTTCTTCAGAGAGATCTTCTCGCAGAGCGCTTCGAGCAGCTTCGGCGTCGCGAACATACACCTGACAGAGTCGTTGGCACGAAGAATCGTCAGCGCCTGATCGATGACGTGCGACTTGTACCTCTCCATCATCTGCATCTCACCCATCTTGATCAGCTTGATTACCCAGCGCGGATCG
>JBEIMN010000467.1:0-3229 GCA_040378705.1 Acidobacteriota bacterium | reverse complement strand
CTGCCGGAAGATTCTGCAGCATCGCAATCTCTCCCAGCCCCTGGTGTGACCAACCATAGGCGAGGATCGGCAGCGGATCGGCTTTCAGCGCCGCATTGAAGAGTGCCGCCGCCTCCTCAGTCTTCTTTCGCGCCAGCAGAATCCGACCAGCGAGCGCCTTGAGCGTTGTCGCCCCGGGATTGGCCTTCAACCCCTCGCGCGCCCTCGCCTCCGCTGTCTCAAATTCGTTGCGGCTGAAGGCGAGGTTGGCCAGACCAAAAAACTCCGATTCCGATGGACGACGCGGAAAGATGTCGTTCGCGTAATCGATCTGCAGAAACCGGTTCTCCGGATCGGTCTCGACCGAGGTGATCGTCGCGCTCGTCGCAAAGTTGACCGTTCCGTATTCGCTCGCCTTGACCAGCACCTGCTGCCGCAGCTTCTCACCCTTGTCTGTCGTCGCGACGACGTCGACCGTCATATCGCCTGTCCCAAAGTTGGTCACTGTCGATTCCCAGCCATTCGCCACCTGCTGCGGCTGTCCAATCGCAAAGTCTGGCAGCACGACTGTCTCCACCCAGTTGGTGAAGACCTCGGTCGTCAACCGGCGATCGGCTCCACTCGACAGCAGATTGTTCTTGAAGCCGGCGCAGCGCGAAAGATCGCAGAGCGGAGAGCCCCAGTCGCTGAAGACAAGGACGTCGACGCGATTGCGCGAGAGCGACGAACGCAGGGTAGTTTGGAAGAGGCTCTTTCCCGCTACACCTTCGAGCAGTCGCCAGATCATCGCTCCCTTATTGTAAATGCTGGTCGTATAGTTTCGGTCGAGCTGGCTCTGCATCAGCAACGGGGCGTCACTTCGCGCAATCGTCGCATAGGCACGGCGGAAGCTCTCATACGCTTCGACCCGTTTCGCTTCGCCATACCGCTGACCCAGATACTGTGCGACCAGGAAAGCCGGCAGCGCGTCCCGCAGCATCCCCGTTCCACGCCCGCGCAGCAGAACCTGACCGTCGATCCAGGCCCGTGCCGCGGCGTTTGCCAGCAACTCGGTCGTTCCCTGATCGAGCGCGTCACGCCGGAAAAGATTGTCGTCAACCGTCACCGCTCCGACGGTCGTAAAGGAGATCTCACGCCCCTGCGAGAAAGAGTCCGAGGTCGAGGTGCTCAGCTGTCGTGCCTGTGTCGTGACGATCCGGAAGGGCGCCAGTACTGCAACTCCAAAATAGTCGACATAGAATTTAAGGATCTTCTCCGCCTCTGCCGCCAGCCGCTGCGCCTGCTGCTTTCCGCTCTCGTTCGTTCCCGGTGGATAGTAGATCTCGACCGGATAAGCGTCTCCCCCGGAACGGTAAACCTCGTAATCTCCGATAATGAAGAATGGCTGCACTGCCAGCGACTGCTCAAAGCTCTTCTCCGATTTCCGGATCCCCGACGAGACGACTTTCAATACCTGGCCCTGGCCCAGCCCCTGTCCGGTATCAACCGTGATCTTCATCGGTGCCGTGTCCGCGCCATGCTCCGCATATGGCGTATGAACCACCGGATACCAGAAACTGTTCGGCAATACGAATGCCTCTGTCCGCGAAACGTGAAGCGATGAACTTCGCTCTGTCGTCGGCAGGGTATAGCTGAACTCCGCCGTCAACTCCCGCGCGCTCGCGATCGTCCCTGTAATGTCGGTCGAGACGCGCAGCAGATTGTTCCGCAGATCCTCGATCGCCTTGAACTGGACCGGCGCTCCGTTAACCTTCATCGCCGCAACCTGTGCCTTCAAATTCAGGAAGAAAGAGAAGCGTGGCCGACTGCTGGTCGATAACAGAATCTTGTCCGCCAGATCGGGCCCGGAGAGGTTGACCAGACTGAGCGTCGCCGTCACCTCCACCTTCTGCTCTTCTGGCATAACTCGCGCCGTCAGATCATAGTTCTTGATCTCGAATTCCTGCGCACTGGCAACGACCGAGATCATTGCGAGAAGAAAGGCCGAAAATATCGTTTTCTTGATCATAATGGTTACGGGTTTTACCGATCAAAGTTCCTATCGTTGACTTACCGTTGACTTATGGAAAATTGCCTAAACTCGGGACTCATCGCCGTTCGCCATTGTAACCGCAAAGAAGTCCCTGAGTCCACGAGCGACCGGCCCGACTCGGTTCCAAGTGGACTATCAGTCAGCAATTTAAGTTTCTGCAATTTAAGTTATTGATCCGCGTCGCGGTAAGGATTGCACCGATCGGGGGTGGGGAGTCGGCGACGTCCCGAATCGGTGGCGTCGCCGAAAAACTTTCCGCCACCGGGAGCGCCCAACTTCAGCCCCCCCTCTCTAAACATCGTCAAAAACTTTTCACCAAGTCAGTGAGCCCAGAGAGTGGAGGGGGGGATTGTCAGATCTGCTTGAACTTCTCGGTATCGAGAGTCTCCGCCCCCTCGATACGCTCCTTTTCGCCGACCTCATCCCGCAAACGGTGCGCGTGCGCTGCCTGGATGAAGCTGGTGAAGAGCGGATGGGGTGAGAGTGGTTTCGATTTCAACTCCGGATGGAACTGGCATCCGAGGAACCACGGATGATCTGCCAGCTCGACAATCTCGACGAACTTCCCATCCGGGGAGAGACCGGAAAGGATCAGCCCGCCCTCGGAGAGACGATCCTTGTAGGCCGGATTGAACTCATAACGATGGCGATGACGCTCCGAGATCTCCGTCTTACCATAGATTCGGCCCGCGAGAGATCCAGGCTTCAGCTCGCACGGATAGGCGCCCAGCCGCATCGTTCCACCCAGCTTTTCGACCCCGAGCAGGTCGCGTAACTTGAAGATGACCGGATCGGGTCCATCGGGATCGAACTCCGTCGAATCCGCGTGGTCAAGGCCACAGACGTTCCGCGCATACTCGATCGTTGCGCACTGCATCCCGAGACAGATTCCGAGAAACGGTTTCTTCTCGCGCCGCGCGTAGCCGATCGCCCGGATCATGCCCGAAATACCGCGCTTCCCGAAACCTCCCGGAACGAGAACTGCGTCGACATCGCGCAACTGCTCCTCCCAGCGGTCGTCCGTCATCAACCCTTCACTCTCGATCCAGCGGAAATTGATCTTGATGTTGTTCGCCAGCCCGCCGTGGATGAGCGCCTCGTTGAGGCTCTTGTAGGAATCTTCGAGGCCGACATACTTTCCAACAATGCCGATCGTTACCGCCTCGCGCTGATTGTGAATTCGGTGGATGAGGCTTGACCACTGTCGCAGATCGGTCT
>JBEIMN010000466.1:0-3251 GCA_040378705.1 Acidobacteriota bacterium | reverse complement strand
TGACCTGATATACTAACAACTGTGCAGTCTGGCCAACAAGTTACAGACCACGGGAAGAACATTCTCGCTCGGGTTGCAAAGACAACAAAGGACATTTCCCGCTGTCAAAAGGCTTTAACTGATATTGCGAATGGGATCGGGAAAAGACGAAGTTTTTGAGTCGGGCAACCTTGAACAATCGGCAGCCGAAAAGACCTGTGCAATCCCGGCCACTGCAATCCGGAAGCTATGAGGGCCACGTGCCAGGCAACTACTCACCCGGCGCGTGGCCCTCTCGACCTGTCGGCCCAGTCATGCTGACTGTATCTACTCTGCTTTACAGTATTGACCACGAAGCCTTATCTTGCTGACGATCGAGTGGCCAGCCAAAGCTAATTCTTTGGTTTCGGAGCGGGAAGTGCGGTCGCCACTACTTCCGATTCAAAGCCACAGCGCACGTGAGCGCCGTCGCAAAAAGGCTTATTGTTGCTGGCGCCGCAGCGGCAGAGCCCGATCACTGTCCGGCCGCCGAGATCATAGAGACCACCGGACGCATCGTAGATCTCGATCTCACCCTCGACACGAAGGGAGCCATTCTTATTGACGGTAATTTTTGTCGCCATCGAACTCCTCTGTTCAGTTTAATTGCAGATCATTATTGCAGAGCTGGGAGAAGAGCCACTAGGCGCCCTTCTTCGAAGCCTTCAACGGGTTGACCGGACGCGGTGAGCGCTCCTTCGCAACCTGATCGGCGTAAGCCTTGCAGTCATGGTTTTCGGCCTTATCCTTGAGCCAGCCATCGACACTGATCGAATGATGCAGCGACGCAAAGATCGGATACTTCTGATGGCATTTCTGACAGAAGACGGTGTACTTTTTAACTGTTGCCATAAATCACTCCACTCCCGGTAAATTGATAGAATCTTCAGCCGACGTCCGGCGGGTGCCAGAAGCACTCTGCAGGAAGTACTCCGGGCCGTTACGGTAATCTCAATACCAAACAAAGGCGTGAGTATACCCCATTGATCGCGCCAAAATCAACGGACGCTGACCCATTGCTGCCTCTCCTGGGAGCTTAAAACGGCATCGATCACCTGCTGACAGTGCAGGCCATCAAGAAAGGTGGCCGCGTGCGCAATCTCCGTCCGATCTTCGCGAAGGGCCTGCACCGTCTCCCGCGCCAGATGATAGAAGGATCGCGCCCAGATGTTGTCCGGGATGACCGATATTCCGCGTGCCCGATCGACGAGCGACATATCCTCAAACTGGTGGTTGAAACCGATCGCTCCAATCAACGTCTCATCGCCATCCATCACCAGCGTGCCGTTGCTGCCGACCGCCGTGATCTGGTTCTTCCCTCCACTGGCATAGAGGGCAGAGAGCGTAATCACTCCATGGGCCGTTCGACCATCCTGTGGTGAGAACCGAACGAGCATTGAACAGTAATCGTCGGTCTCGTTTGGCCGGGCCTCTCCGCTGACCGGATCCTTGCGGGTTGGAACCATGGTCGCGACGGTTGAGCAGACTGCGTCGATCTCGCCAAACAACCAGCGTACGGCATCGATAGCGTGCGAACCCAGCGCGCCAAGAAGCCCCCCGCCCGATGACTTCTGCGACCACCAGTTCCATGGCCGCTGGGCCGAATGCCGAAACCCGGAGGAGATATTTACGTTGACGTGGTGCAGATCACCAAGGAATCCGGCATCGACGAGCTCCTTCATCCGGCGCCAGGTCGGATTGAAACGCAATTCGTGATCGATGATCGCGAGCTGTCCGGGACGCGCGATGGCGCGCTCGTACATCTCGCGTGCCTCGCCAGCATTCATGGCCATTGGCTTTTCGCAAATGACGTGCTTTCCAGCCTCGATCGCCGCCAGTGTCATGCGGTGATGATGGAGCGGCGGGGTTGAAACGACGACCAGCGAGACCTCAGGCAGATCAAGCAGCTGCTCGTAAGATTCACAGACGTTCGGAATCAGGTTCTCCTCGGCAACCTTGACCGCATTGTCGTACCTGCCACTGCAGACGGCGACCAGTTCAGCCCCTTCACAGACCTGAAAAGCCGGGGCCTGGGCGCTTCGCGCAAATCCAGTCCCGATCAGTCCGATTCCTATCTTTGCATCCTTTATCATGGCCATGACAACTATCCCTGCCTTCTCCGAACCAATTGCAATCCCTGCCGGTGCTCACGCTGAACCATCCCACCTCTGACGACTCCGAACGAACCCCGAACAACGAGTCCACACCAAATCCATCCAAATGCACACGGAGTCCATTTTAGCATTGTGATTTTGGATTTCGGAATGACGAACCCGTCAAGTTGATATTTTAAGCAGATTCGCGACCACTCGTCAGGCGTTGCCACTGCACAGACTCCGTAGATTCCGGCATTCCGGCTACCGCTTCAGCCCGGCCAGTTGCGCGGCAAGACGGATAGCGGCAATCATGCTCGCTTCATCGGCGAGGCCACGACCCGCAATATCGAACGCTGTTCCGTGGTCGACCGAGGTCCGAATGATCGGAAGTCCGAGGGTGACATTGACCGCTTCACCAAATGCGAGACATTTGATCGGAATGAGTCCCTGATCGTGATAACAGGAGATGACGAGGTCGAACTCACCCCGGGCGGCGCGGAGAAAGATGGTGTCTCCGGGATACGGGCCGCTGACATCGATCGATTCCGATCGGCATTGGGCGATGGCTGGAACCATCTCACGATCCTCTTCATCTCCGAAAAGCCCGCCCTCTCCGGCGTGTGGATTGATGCCGGCAAGTGCGATCCGTGGCCGCTCGATACCATACGATTTCAGCTCGCGATCGACCAGCCGGATCAACCTCCCGAGCGCCGTACGCTGCACGAGACCGGGGACGTCACGCAGGGCAACGTGTGTCGTCAGCAGTGCAACGCGGAGACGCGGAGCGATGAAGGCCATCGCATAGTCTTCACACGAGGTCAGATGGGCAAGAAACTCAGTATGGCCTGGAAAAGGAACACCGGCCATGGCCAGAGACTTCTTGTTGATCGGCGCGGTCGCCATCGCGGCAACCTCGCCAGCAAGGCAGAGCGCAACTGCCGCCTCGATCGAAGCAGCGGCGAGCGCTCCAGCCAGTTGCTGTTCTCGACCCATGGCGATGCAATTTACGAGTTGCTGACCATCCGAGCTGCTATCGTCTTTACAAGCCCTCAGGGAAGTCCCGCCAGCGTTATGTGGCGCAAAGAGGAGCGGACCTGTCGATGACGCAGCGATCTCAGCCGGTCTCGAAACAACCCT
>JBEIMN010000465.1:0-3254 GCA_040378705.1 Acidobacteriota bacterium | reverse complement strand
GGTCGAAGGGCGTGACGGTGCGCTCTACGTCATCAACGCCGGTGATTCTTCGGGCACGGTCCTTCCTAATCATCAGATTGTGAAGATCACGATCAATGAGACGACCAAGGTCGGAACTGTTACCACCTTCCTCGGGTCGGCGATGAACGGCTATGCTGGTGATGGCAAGCCGATCGGCGCCGGAACGCTGATCGACGTCATGCCGGAGCCGATCAACGTCGCGACGGTGGGTACGGCGGTTACAGTCAGGACGACGGTCAATATCATCCTCGGATTGAATGGTGAGTTGATCTTCTCTGACTCGAAGAACAACGCGATCCGGCGTGTACGCTGAGTCGATTCGCTTGAACTGTTGGCGGGCAGGGGATCGGCGCGAGACGTCGATCCCCGCCTGAACGGACTAATCCATAACCTTTGGACCGACCGTCGTTAGCGGTTGGTGGCCGAGGGTTGACACGGAGGCAACGAAAGATGAGGGCAACTTGCCAAATGAACAGGATTATTGAGGCGACCAGCCGGGTCACCGGCAGAATCCTTGCCGCGATGGTGCTCCTCCTGGTGGTCGCGCCGCTGGCCTTGAGTCAGGCGTCGGCTCGTGAGGAAGGATATGCCGTATTCGTTTCGCAGCGTAATGGCGCTTCGCAGTTATTTTTACTTGATCTCAATACTCGCCAGGTCAGTCAGCTGACCGACGATGGGCGTGGACACTACGAGCCGATGGTGGCGTCAAACAGTGGGACGGTGGTCTTCACCTCACAACAGGGTGCGGGCTTTGAACTCTTCCGTGGTGAGATTGGCTCATCCTGGAGAACGAGACGTCCAACTCTGGTTGGAGTCAGTCGCCTGACGGTCAATGTGACGGATGAGATCTCACCCAGCCTGACCGCTGATGGCGGGACGATCGTCTTCGCTGGTGGTTCCGGGATCGAGATGGTCAATTCGATCGGGAACGGTCGTCAGGTCATCATTCCGAAGAGTACGCAATTCAACGATCTCAGTCCGGTGATCTCACCAGACGGCCAGTCGATTGCATTTATCTCCAATCGTGGTGGTAGTTTTGATCTCTGGCTCTATGCTCGTGGGACGTCGGAACTGCGTCAGGTGACGCGTGGTGCAGAGGCCCTTGGAGGTGTGAGCTGGAGTGGCGATTCGAAGCGGATTGCCTTCACAACCACGGCGACCAGCAGCCGCGCGACCGGAATTGCCCTGGCTGATGTTGATGCCGGCACCTTCAGAATCCTGAGTGAGCAGAACGACAGCAACCCATCGCTTTCAGCGCGGGGTGATCGCGTGCTCTTCGTCTCGTCACGTGAGGGAGACCAGGAACTGTATATGCTCAATCTCAACTCCGGTCGGGTCGAGCGTTTAACCAATAGCGCCGGGCTGGATGACAGTCCGATTTTTCTGGCGACGCCCGTGGCGCGACCCAGCCGGTTGAACCAGTAATCTGGATCGGCCGATACAGACTGTCATATCAGGAAAGGACAACCCAGTATTCCTATGCATACGATCTCCCCGAAGTTTCTGACAAAAGAGCAGACTTCGTTCACCGAGCTGCTTGATAATGTCGAAGGGATTATTCTCGATCTGGATAATCTACACTACTACACCCTGAATTCCACCGGGCTCTTCATCTGGAAGCAGCTGCGGAGCGGTCTCTCCCAGACGAGTGAGCAACTGTCTGAGGCACTGAGTCAGAGCTTCAGCCAGTCGCCAGACGCGGTTACGGCTGATCTGACAATCTTCCTTGAGGAGCTCGAGGGGAACGGCCTGATTCACGAATCAGAGGTCGAAGGGCCGGTCAATGGCTCACTGACGGTCTCCGGTACACTGCCCTCGTACGAGGCTCCGCGACTGAAGCTCTCGAATTCGCTGACGCAGGTGACACTTTCCGGATCCTCGACGATCGCGACAGCGGCAATCGCCACCGGCTGATTGCACACTTCATTTGGTTGCAGTGTGGACGTGAGCCTCTCCCGTCCACACTGCGGCTAAATTTCAGACCAATGCCCACCATCAACCTGGTTCTGGCCGGGATCCCCATTCAGCTCGTGACGCACAATGCGGTATTGACCGAGCTCTTTTTAGACTACTTCAGTTACTATTCGCCAAAAATTGATGAACAGCAGATCGAAACTGGTCGGTTGCGGCTCGAACTGCTCTGTCCACCGCGATTTCCGACTCTGGCTGAATGGTTGCCACCGACGGCGAGGCTTATCTCTGAGACTGGTGTCCTCCGTCTTTGGGACGATCCGGCCTGCCAGAGTGGCGTCTGGTACTTTCATACCGAGGTTGCGGCATTCAGAGTCGACATCGCCACGTCTGTGACCACCGGACTGGTCTCGCCACACGCCTTCGATTATCCGCATATTCTGGCAAATACATACGCAATGTTTCCGCTATTGCTGATGCTGCGGAGTCGCGGATGTTATCACCTTCACGCCGCCGGAGTGGTTTCACCGCGTGGCAGGTTGTGGCTCATCTCCGGTTCGCAGCGATCTGGCAAGACGACGTTAACCACCGCACTTGGACTGGCTGGCTGGCAGCCGATATCGGATGATTCGCTTTTGATGACGATTGTCGATGGTGCTCCACGAATTGAGGCCTTGCGCAAGTACTTCCATCTCGGAGACGCACTGCTCGATAGGTGGCCGGCGCTTGGCGCGATCGAGCGTCGTCACCATTATCTTGATCGTACCTGTGTTGCCGCACTCCAGTTTTTTGGCGCTTCAATACTGGCGGAGGAGCCATACCACCGCGTCGATCATCTCTTACTGCCGCGGATCAGCGGCGAGTCTTCAAGCAGCATAGAAGAGATTTCACCTGGAAACGCCCTGCTGACACTTGGTGAGCAGAGTGTCTACCTTCAGGTCTGGCGCGATCATACCCTCAGGCAGTGGCACGGTCTTGAAAAAATTGTTCGTGGCGCCAGCAGCTTCCGGCTTCAATCGGGAATCGACCTGCTTGCTGATCCGCTGCTCGCCTCACGATTGCTCGGTCAGCTCGAAATTTCTTTCCCATCAAAGCAATCTGAACTGCCAGGTTTACCAGATCCTAATCGCCCACATTAACTTAGCACCTTCTACTAACCGATTATTGTAGTGCCTGTGGAACTGGCAGCTTCTTCTCGATGGATAGGTGCTGACATCCAATATCCACCCCACCCAATTGATCTTCGGATGATTGATTTTACTCTGGATCTGCGTGATGTCGTCTCAATTTTGCGACGATGTGACCGTTGAAGGTTGCAAATC
>JBEIMN010000464.1:0-3255 GCA_040378705.1 Acidobacteriota bacterium | reverse complement strand
ATGAAGAAGAATCGACCCGGGACGCTCCTGACGCTGCTCTGTCGCAATGAAGATCGGGAGCGGATGGTTAGTCTGATCTTCGAGGAGACGACAACCGTCGGCGTTCGCTATCGTGAAGAGCGGCGCCAGATTCTGATCCGCGGCAAGGAGATGGTCGATACGCAGTATGGACCGATTCAGGTCAAGGTATCTCGTGATGCCAGCGGAAGAGTGTTGACCCGCCACCCCGAATTCGAGGACTGTCGCAAGGCGGCCGAAACACATCGGGTCGCCTTGCGCGTGGTTCAATTGGCGGCCCTCGCTGGTCAGGATATTTGAGAGTTGGGAAGATAGACTGGTGTGCTGGTGAGAGAATCGCGGACTCTTTTTGTGGCTGGAATCTTCATTCCTGATCGCACTCATCGCCGAGGTATCTCATCAGCGCACACACTGGCTCCAATAATCAAATAATTTCCTGATTCTCAGCCTCGACCGCAACCGATCCCCCCGATTAATAGATAAATCGATAAATCGGGCCATTACCATTCATAATGTCACAATGAGGAGATTAACGATCATTGGGTTGTCACTGCTGATTGTCGTGCCATTGAGCTATGGTATCGCCCGGCAAGGCAACGGTGGCGAGCCGCAGCTCGACCTGCCGAAGGTTGCCATCAGCAACGTCGCGGCCGATTCCGGTTTGACGCACAAAACCATCTATGGTGGTGAGCGCCGGAACAGGTACCTGCTGGAGACGACCGGGAGCGGGGTTGCCTGGATAGATTATGACAACGACGGCTGGCTCGACCTCTTCTTCGTCAATGGCAGCCGGCTCGAAGGCTATGCGAAAGGGCCGAAGGGACCGGCACGTGAAGAGGCTCCGACATCACACCTTTATCGTAATACAGGTAATGGAAAATTCGTCGACGTGACAACGGCTGCCGGTGTTGGACGGCACGGGTGGGGCCAGGGTGTATGCGCGGGCGATTACGACAATGATGGGTGGGACGATCTCTTCGTCACCTATTATGGCCGCAATGTGATGTGGAAGAACAACGGAAATGGAACCTTCAGCGACGTCTCAAACAGGTCCGGGGTCGGGGGGACGAGGTTACGCTGGGGTTCTGGCTGCGCTTTTCTTGATTATGACCGCGATGGGCGGCTCGACCTGATGGTCGCCAACTACATCGACCTCGATCTGAAGACGGCGCCAACACCGGAGGGTGGCCCCTGCCTCTACAAGGGTCTGATGGTCGCCTGCGGTCCGCCGGGTCTCCAGGGGGCAAAGAATATCCTCTACCATAACGAAGGTTCGGGAGTTTTCCAGGATGTGTCGGAGAAGTCAGGAATACTGGCAACCAATGGAACCTACGGGCTCGGAGTACTGACCTCAGATTTCGATAATGACGGCTGGACGGACATCTACGTCGCAAACGATTCCGCGCCAGCGGCACTCTATCGCAACAACCGGAATGGGACATTCACCGACATCGCGGCAGAGGCGGGAGCGGCCTACAGTGGCGAGGGAAAACCACAGGCTGGAATGGGAGTCTCGGCCGGCGACTATGATGGCGACGGCTGGCTGGACATCTTCAAGACCAACTTTTCGGGTGACACCTCGACGCTCTACCACAATCTTGGAACGAAACTGGGTGGGCTGGTCTTCGATGATGTGACCTTCCCGAGTGGAATCGGACTCAATACACGCTGGCTGGGCTGGGGCTGTGGGTTCGTCGATATCGACAATGACGGCTGGAGAGATATCCTGCTGGTCAATGGTCATGTCTATCCGGAAGTAGAGCGATTGAACACAGAGTCTGGATATGCGCAGCGAAAGGTTCTATACCAGAACCGGCGCGACGGAACATTCCGGGATGTGACGGAAAAGATCGGGGGAGCGTTGCTCGAGCCGACGGCTGGTCGCGGGGCGGCATTTGGAGATTACGACAATGACGGGGATCTCGATGTCGTCATCAATCCGGTCAATTCAAGCCCGGTACTGATGCGTGTCGATGTGGCAGGCGGAAACAACTGGCTTGAGGTGCAACTGATCGGGGTGAAGTCGAACCGGTCAGGGCTGGGGGCGCGTGTTCGGATAGTCGCCGATGCGCGGGTCCAGTTTGATGATGTCCGAAGCGGTGGCAGCTACTATTCGCAGAACGACCGACGGGTCCATTTCGGGTTGGGGCGCGCGCGAACAGTAAGTCGAATCGAGGTTCAGTGGCCGAGCGGCACGACCGACGAGCTGCGTGATCTGCCCGTCAACCAGGTGATCCGGATTCGTGAGGGGAGCGGGATGGTCACCAGCCCGCGAGTAACCGGTCCGGGGAGCTAGTTGAGCCGGTTCGGCTGACGGGATATTCCATTTCGAAAATCACTTCAGGTCCAAAAATTACTTCGGGCAACTTCCCCAAAGGGTGTGAGCTTTTGAGATATTCCGGGCCATGCTACAATTCGCGATCGAGTCTGAAGAGGGAGGGGCCCCCCCGACCTGAGACCGTGAGATTATGATTCAAACGATACGAGGGACAAGAGACATTCTGCCGGAGGACATTCCGCTCTGGCATCGCATCGAGGATGTGGCGCGCGAGGCTTTCCGCCGGTACGGCTTCGAGGAGATCCGGACGCCGATCATCGAGAAGACAGAGCTCTTTGCACGCGGGGTCGGTGAAGCGACTGACATCGTCAACAAGGAGATGTACACGTTTGTCGATCGGGCGCGCGAGGATCGCGAGGGTGAGTCGATCACGCTGCGACCGGAGAATACGGCATCGGTCGTCCGGGCCTATCTTCAGCACAAGATGTTCGCCGACCGGTCGCCGGGAGAGCTGACGCGCCTCTACTATGCCGGGCCAATGTTCCGGCGGGAGCGGCCGCAGGCTGGACGCTACCGGCAGTTCTACCAGATCGGCGCCGAAGTGATGGGGAACAGTGACGATCCGGCGATCGAGGCCGAAGTGATCGAGATGCTCGACTGGTTCCTGAAGGAGCTGCGGATTACCGATACGACGCTGCTGATCAATTCGGTTGGCGATGCGGTGCTTCGCGAGGAGTACCTGGCAAAGCTGCGGGTGGCGATCGAGCCGGATCTGGCGGGCTACTGCGCGGACTGCCATCATCGCTACCAGACCAATGCGCTTCGCGTCTTCGACTGCAAGAATGTCTCTTGCCGACTTCTGATTGCGAAGCTCCCAACGATCACGGAATCGCTCGATGACGCGTCTCGCGAGCATTTCGAGCAGTTTCGGGCGCACCTCGACGCGCGCGGCATCGCCT
>JBEIMN010000463.1:0-3260 GCA_040378705.1 Acidobacteriota bacterium | reverse complement strand
GCGAACCGCGCCGCCTTGTCGAGATTGCTTCGCGAATTGAAGACCTCGTTATTGTTGAACCAGAAGGCCGATCCGTGATACTCATTGCTCCCCGACTTGGTGACAATATTGACCACCGCACCCGCCGCTCGTCCAAACTCCGCTGCAAACTGGTTGGTGACAAGACGGAACTCCTGCACCACGTCAGGATTGTTGATCGGCTGCTGCGATCCCGAAACACTTGGATCGTTCGAATCCTGCCCATCGAGCATGAAATTATTCGAACGAAGCCGCATTCCATTGACGGAAAAGTTGACCCCATTCGCAAATCCTGTCTGTCCACTGCCAAGCTGGCTGACCCCTGCCGCCGAAAGCGCGATGTTGAGCACATTACGATTCGGCGCCAGCGGCAACTCCGAAAGTCGCTTGCTGTCAAAACGCGTGCTCACCTCGGCGTTGCTCGTATTCAGCAGGGAGGCGTTCTCCGAAATCGTCACCACCTCCTGCACCCCGGCCGCCTTCAACTCTGTGTTGACCACCGCCTGCTGGTTGAGCAACAACTCGATCCCCGTCCGCCGATACTTCGAAAACCCCTGGGCCTCGACCGAGACCTCATAGTTTCCAATCGTCAGATTCGGGAAACGATAACGCCCCTCCGAATCCGTCGTCGCCGTCCGCGTCTCATTTGTTCCCGTATTTCGGACCGTGACCGTCGCGTTCGCGACCACTGCCTGCCGCTCGTCAGTCACCGCTCCGGCGATCGAGCCGGCGGTCGATTGTGCTTCTGTCCTGACAGCCACAGCCACCACCAGGGCGACCAATAACCATCCAAACGCAAGATACCTTCTCATCTTGTTTGCCCCTCCGTCGTTGTTGATCTTTCCGATCTTTCTGTCGTCTCCTGCAGGGTAACGTCTGTCAATATTATTTAAGTATATTCAACCCCGATCCAACCAAATCGTACTATCAGTGTGTAAACGCAATTGATGTACCGCTGAACCGAATACCTTCAAGTTCTTTTTTTTCAGCATTTTAATATTTAAAACCAGGCCATGGACGCTCCACTATGCTGGATAATATTGAAGATAAATCCAAATTTTTGAAAAAAAAGACCGCCATTCGCCACTCTGCCCGGTAGAGATGTCTCCATCTCTCCGGAACCTCAGAGTAGCGAATGGCGGTCTCAGTCCCTGACTTCAGGAACTGCCAATCAGGACAGATCAGGCTGTCGTCGTCGGCGCCTTGCCCGATTTGTCTGCCAGCGCTGCGTGCGCTGCCGCAAGCAGGGCGATCGGTACACGATAGGGCGAGCAGCTGACATAGTTCATGCCGGCATTGTGGCAGAAGATGACCGAAGCCGGATCACCACCGTGCTCTCCGCAGATACCAATCTTGATGCCCGGACGCGTCGAACGCCCCTTGTTGATGCCAAGCTTGACCAGTTCGCCAACGCCTTCCTGGTCGAGGGTCTGGAACGGATCATCCGGAAGGATCTTGTTCTCGACATAGAATGGCAGGAAGCGCCCGGAATCGTCGCGGCTCAGACCCATCGTCGTCTGTGTCAGATCGTTGGTGCCAAAGCTGAAGAACTCTGCAACCTCCGCGATCCGGTCGGCCGTCACTGCCGCCCGCGGCAGCTCGATCATCGTCCCGACCAGGTATTCAACCGAATCACCCTTCTCGGCAAAGACCTCACCCGCAACGCGGCGAACGACCTCTTCCTGCGCCTTCAGCTCAGTCACATTCCCGACGAGCGGAATCATGATCTCCGGCTTGACGACAATGCCTTCACTCTTCACCTGGACTGCCGCTTCAAGGATCGCGCGGGCCTGCATCTCCGTAATCTCCGGGAAGACGATCCCGAGACGGCATCCGCGATGCCCCAGCATCGGATTGAACTCGTGGAGCTGCTCAACCCGGGCCTTGACCTCCTTGAACGGCATGCCAATCTTCTTCGCCAACTCCTTCATGTCCTTCTCGGCATGGGGAAGGAACTCGTGGAGCGGTGGATCGAGGGTCCGGACCGTCACCGGGAAGCCATCCATCGCCCGGAAGATCCCGATGAAGTCACCACGCTGCAGTTCGAGCAGTGAGGCGAGCGCTCCTTTATAAAAACTGGCCGGCCGCGCAAACTTCTTCTCGAGCTGCTTGACCTGCTTCTTCGCGTCAGCCTTCTTATCCTTTGAAGCCTTTGCCAAATCAGCCTTCGCCGCGTTGAGCTGCTTCTCGATCGCCTTGTACTCCGACGACGAAAGGATCATCTGTCGAACACTGTCGATCCGGCTCTCCTCAAAGAACATGTGCTCGGTTCGGCAAAGCCCGATCCCTTCCGCACCAAAGCCGCGGGCAACTGCCGCATCCTTCGGGGTATCGGCGTTGGCGCGAACTCCGATCGTTCGAATCTCATCGACCCACTCCATCAGCGTCTTGAAGTGGCCGCTGATCTCCGGAAGAATGAGCGGTACCTGGCCGAAAATGATTCGCCCGGTCGAGCCGTCGAGGGTGATCCACTCACCCTTCTTCACCACACGGTCACCAACCACGAACTGCTGGTTCGGATAGTCAACCAGCACGTCACCAGCACCGGCGACGCAGCACTTACCCATTCCGCGCGCAACGACCGCCGCGTGCGAGGTCATACCACCGCGCGAAGTCAGAATCGCCTGCGCCAGAACCATCCCGTGGAAATCCTCCGGGGAGGTCTCCGTCCGGACGAGAATCACCTTCTCACCCGCCTTGCCCATCTCCTCCGCCAGATCCGGATCGAAGACCACCTGGCCATACGCCGCACCCGGCGAGGCCGGCAATCCGGTCGCGAGCAGGTCAACACTCGCCTTCGGATCGACCATCGGATGGAGCAACTGATCGAGCTGCGAAGGCTCGACGCGCGAAACCGCCGTCACCTTGTCGATCAACCCCTCACCAACCATATCGACCGCAATCCGCACCGCCGCCTTACCCGTTCGCTTCGCATTCCGGGTCTGCAGCATATAAAGCTTGCCCTTCTCGATCGTGAACTCGAGATCCTGGACATCGGCATAGTGGCGCTCGAGTCGCGCCGCAACCTGCGTGAACTGCTCGTAGATTGCCGGCATGTCGTCGCGGAGCTGTGAGATCTTCTTCGGTGTCCGGATACCGGCAACGACGTCCTCACCCTGCGCGTTCTGGAGATACTCACCGTAAAGGATGCTCTCACCAGTCGCAACGTCGCGCGTGAAGGCGACTCCCGTCCCCGAATCCTCGCCAAGGTTGCCAAACGCCATCATCATAATATTGACGGC
>JBEIMN010000462.1:0-3263 GCA_040378705.1 Acidobacteriota bacterium | reverse complement strand
GCGTCATACCAGCTTCAATCAAGATTAAAACTGGAGCTTCAACGCACCCTGCAGGCTGCGATTATCCGCAATCGTCGAACGAATAATCCCCGCATTTGGATTGCCGATGTTCGCGTTCGGGAAACCAAAGTACGGAGTATTGAAGAGATTGTAAGCCTCGAATCGGAATTGCAGCGTCACTCTCTCCGTCAGGTTGAAAGACTTGGAAAGTGACCCGTCAACATTGAAGTTTCCCGGGGCATAGAGGGCGCCGCGGGAGGCATTGCCATAGGTATTTGGCGCTGGCGCGACAAACGCGCTGGTATCAAACCAGCGATCGGTCGTCGGATTATCAAGTTTGCCGCTCGCAATCCGATTCGGCCAGCTCGGAGCGCCGTTATTGACACCGTTCTGCAGGAAGACCGTAAACGGTCGACCTGTCGTCGCGGTGATGATTCCGGTCGTCTGCCATCCGCCCAGGATCCACGCCCCGATCCCACTCGTCAGGTATTCCCGTCCTTTGCCAAAGGGTGATTCATAGACGGTGCTGAAGACAGCACGATGTCTTGCGTCATAACCCGATGGGCCCCGGCCAGCCTTGATGTTGGTATAGGTTTGCGGGTTGCCAACCGATCCGCCGCCACTCGCCGGTGAACTTCCATAATCGAGCGACTTACTGAAGGTATAGCTGAAGAGGAAGTTCGAGCCATCCGCGAATCGCTTGTTAGCCTTGACGAGGAGTCCATTGTAACTTGACGAGTTACGAAACTGGGCGATGTTGATATTCGGAATGTTACTCAGCGACTGGATACTTCGCCGTGAGGCAATCGTTCCCGCCCCGGGAAGAACTTCGTTGATGTTATAGAAAACAGGAATATGAATCCCGCGACTCCCCGCGTATCCAACCTCGAGCACGATCGTATTCGTCAGTGCGCGCTCGATATTGACGCCATACGACTGTGCATAGGGTGTCAGATTCGAGAATTCGTGACCAATGATCGTCGGCGCCGGCGTTACTGCATTCAATGCCGCCGTGTTCGTCGGCTTGGCTAAAACCGGGGTAGGAAATGGACGCCCGATATTGATCAACGTCGGAGCGGCAAAATTGGTCGGCGTGACCTCGTTCTGGAAGGTCTGTGAAACGGAGAGCGGAATGTTCTGCCCGAGCAGATTTCCTGCCGCATAGGGTTCCGGGAAATAGCTGATGCCGTATCCGCCGCGGAGTACTGTCTTTGCATTTCCAAAGATGTCATAGGCGAAACCGAGACGCGGACCAAAATTCTTATAACGCGTCTCCTTACCAGCCGAACGCGAGTAGCCCTCCTGACCGGCATAGATCAGCCGCAATGCCTTAGGATCGAAATTGACGATCAGGTCCCGGTTCTCGACATCAGGCGTATAGATCTCGTACCGTAACCCGGCATTGACCGTCAGCCGGCTCGTCAACTTGAAGTCATCCTGAATAAAACCTGCAAACTCCTTGTTTGTCAGATAGTAGTTTTCGTTGAGAAAACCGCGTGAACCACCAATAACATATCCGAGCAGCAGCGTCGCCAGACCCGTTCCGGTTCCGTTGATCGCCGCTCCCGGTGAAAATGGCAAGCGGGTGTACTCATTGCCAATATTCAGGGACCCACGCGTATTCGATTGCGTAAATGGTGATGGATTGCGAATCACCATATGGTAACCGAATTTCAACGTGTGGCTGTTTAGTGTATAGAAGAGGTTGCTGGTGAACTGATAATGGGTCTGTTTCGGATTGACGGGGAGAAATGCCGGACCACCGCTCAACCCTGTCAATTCATTGATCGAAATATTCGGAATTCCAGAGGTGAACTGAGAGATGTTGATGCCCTGGATCCCGAGGGAGGTTGAAGCATTCCGGCCAAAGTCGGATTGAACCGTCACCGGATTGGTGCGCGCAAAGCCCGCCCGCAGTTCGAGCAGCAGCGAAGGCGAGAAGGTGTGAGTATGGTTGAGGGCCAATCCCTGTGTCCGCAGGGTTGTGTTCTGGATGCCGGCGACGAATGGCCCAAGCTCGAATTTGCTGGCAGCGAAAGCAGGCGTCGGAAGGCAGCAATTGGCCTGCCCTTGTGGCGCGTCGAGTCGGAAATCCTCAAAGCTGTAGCGGGCAAAGAACTTGTCATTTTCACTAAATGTATGGTCGAACCGGAAAGTAACAGCGTCGCTCACCACCTCGCGATTGACGACTGAAGTATAGTTGTTCTGCAGGCTTGAGTTCTGTGGCAACGGGTAGATGCTCGCAACATTGAATCCGACCGGATTGATCCTTGCCTGGGGAATAACATTGTTGGTGAAGGCAGAGCGCAGCGTCTGCGGATTGGCGGCACTGATGGCCTGTGACGAGTTGAAATTCGGATTGGTTCGTGTCGTCAGAGGATCGAACATCATCCCCAGTCGTGCCTGAACCATGTCATTATTGGTATTCGACACCATCAACGGATTGGAAAATGCTCCACCGCAGTTACCCGCCGCGCCAGACGAGTTGGTGCAGAGATTCGCGCCAAGGTATTCGCTGAAGTCACCTGTCCGCGCCTTGACCGTCGGCACGGTGTTGACAAAGGTGTTGCCGCGAACCTCCCGCAATCCGGCATAATCGAAGAAGAAGAAGGTCTTGTCCTTGCCATCGTAAACTTTTGGCACCCATACCGGCCCGCTGAAATATCCACCAAACTGATTGCGGCGGAAAGGCGGTTTCTTGGTCGGGCGCGGATTGACGAACTGGTGCTGAAAAGCGTCGAGCTTGTCATTCCGCAGAAACTCAAAGAGTCCTCCGTGAAAATCGTTCGAGCCCGATTTGGTCGAGACCGAGACAACGCCGGCGCCACGGCCATACTCGGCCGAAAATGTTCCGGTCAGGGCCTTGAACTCACGAACTGACTCGACCGTCGGCTGGACGATGACCGTATTAAAAGTATACTCATTGTTGTCGATACCATCGATCAGCCAGCCATTCGAGTTGGCGTGATGACCAAGTGAGTTGAAATTGGAAGAGGCTCTTGGGTTGAACGTCGAGGCGCCGGAGAGGTTCTCACCGACCTGTCCCGGTGTTACACCCGGCACCAGGTAGACGAGTTGCGCAAAGTTCCGACCATTGAGAGGCAACTCCTTGACCGATCGCTCTTCGATGACCTGTCCGAGCTCTGACGACTCAGTGTTGACAAGCGCAAGCGAGGCCGTGACTTCGGCGATTTCGGTTAGTTGCCCGACCTCAAGGCTGAAATCGGTCCGCGCCTTCTGGTCAATCTGAATGATTACGCCGT
>JBEIMN010000461.1:0-3293 GCA_040378705.1 Acidobacteriota bacterium | reverse complement strand
TGAGCGGATCTCCCTTGATCCCCTGCGCAAACTTCTCCCCATATCCGGTCGAGCCAGTGTAGTCTGTCAGCAGCACGATGTATCCGGGCCGCGCCAGTAAATGGTAGTTCCAGCGCGTGAAGAACTGATCCCGCCACATCGTATGCGGCCCACCGTGGATCAGGTTGAAGAGCGGATACTTCTTCTTTTCGTCAAATCCGGGCGGCAGGGCGATCATGCTGTGAATCGTCTGCCCACGCTTGCTCGTAAACTTGAAGTGGCGCAATGGCTGCCAGTCGATTCGTGCCACCTGCGCCGCATTGAACGATGTCAGCGCGCGATGAGTCTTCCCTTCCGGATCGATCCGGACGATCTCCGCCGGGCTGACCGCACTCTCCCAATTGGCAAAGAGCACCGGCGCACTCTCCGGCCCGCCGATCGCCAGACCACTGTAGACTCCTGACGTCATCTCGAAGGCAAGCGAGGTCTCTCCCCCAGATGTTGACAGATAGTAGAGTTTTTCGTGCCCGCCATCCTCCGCCAGCAGAAAGATCGAACTTCCATCCGGCGTCACGACAAAGCTGCTCGGCGCACGGTCGAATTCGGCCGTCAGAATCCTGACCGCCGGCGCGACCGGCCAGTCGAGCGCAAAGATCCGGTTCAGGTTGTAGACCTGCTCGGTATTCGGAGTGACAAAACCGAAGAGCCGCCGACCATCGGCACTGAACGTCGGCCGCGAGAAGCTGTCATTCCCACGTGTCAGCAGCACCGGCTCGCCACCACCGGCCGGAATCCGGTAGAGATGCGTATTCGACTCAGCATAGGCAGAGACATTCCGATTCGTCATCGCGACAAAGACGATCGAACGTCCATCCGGCGCCCAGACCGGCTGCAGGTCGTCGCCCCCCGGCGTCGTCGTCCCGGCAAAGCCAGGCTCGGTGACGAGCTGCGTCCCCGCCAGCATGTCTCGGGCGACACTCCCCTCATCGAGCGCCTGGACGAGGAGATGCGTCTGCAGATCATCGATCCAGCGATCCCAGTTACGGACCGGAAACGAATCGTAGACACGCGCCCGATACCTGATCGCCTTCCGCTCGGCGGCGATCCGCCGGCTGTCATCCTCACTCTTCGCTCCCGGATAGACCGAACTCTGAAAGAGCAACGCCCGGCCGTCCGGCCTCCATTGCGGAGTTCGCGCCCCGGTCGAAAGGCTCGTCACACGCCGCGCATCTCCGCCTCCCTCCACGTCCAGCAGATAGAGCTGTGCCGCCTCATCCCCATCCCGCCGCGCAGAGAAGGCGATCCGGCGACTATCCGGACTCCAGGCCGCGCCACTCTCCGCCCCCTTTGCACTCGTCAGCCGACGCGGTGCGCTGCCACCATCCGCCGCGACTATCCAGAGATCCGAAACCTGGCTCGCCTCATCGTAGCCCGGCTCAACAACCTGAAAAACCACCCATCTCCCGTTCGGACTCGGTAGCGGCGCCCCAACTCGCTTCATGAGCCACATCGTCTCGTGCGTGATCGGCTGCTTCTCCTGCGCCCTTACCAACATTAAATCGACTGGGCACACCGACGCGACAAATACCATCAGGAATGCCAGCAACGGTGCTGACCAGAGACTATAACGATCGACTCCTGGTATCTTCATTTTTCTCACTATTCCTCCACCGCAATATTAGTCAATTATCGGAATCCCAATTTGGTGATAAAACCCAATCTGAAGTAGACTGAAACTTCGCAATTTTCAGCGCAGTTTATCTTGCGCCAAAACATCCGCTGCGGGCAAGCTCAGGCCCGGCCCACCTTGTCAGCTTTTCAGTAAATGTATCAGTATCCGCCTCGGGCATTGCCAGGGCAAACTAAGGAAACGATCGCATGAAGCCCGCCAATACCCAAATTTCTCCGGACCCGGAAGCTGAGCTGGTCTCGTGGGGCTGGAACGACAAACTCGCCAGTGACTTCGAAACACTCACCGGCCCAGACCTCGAACCGGGGCGCGTAACCGTCGAATTCAACCAGTTCTTTCGCATCCAGACCGGCCAGGGCGAGATTCTCGCCGAAGTCTCCGGCAGACTCAAACACGAAGCAACCAGCCGCGCAGAGCTTCCCGCCGTCGGGGACTGGGTCACCATCCGCCGCAACTCACAGGACGACAAGGCGACCATCCACGCCATCTTCCCGAGGAGAAGCAAGTTTACACGCAAAGTCAAGGGAAACAAGACCGATGAACAGGTCATCGCCGCCAATGTCGATACCGTCTTCCTGACGACCTCACTCAATCACGACTTCAATCCACGCCGGATCGAACGGTACCTCGCCATCGCCTGGGAGAGCGGCGCTCGTCCCGTCATCCTCCTGACCAAATCCGATCTCTGCCCTGATCCGGAGAGCATGGTCGCCCGCATTCGCGATCTCGCAACCGTCCCCTGCCTCCCGATCTCCGCCCTCAACCAACGCGAAGAGTTCCTTGCCGCCATCTCCCCTTACCTGATCACCGGTCAGACAATCGCCCTCATCGGCTCTTCCGGAGTCGGTAAATCGACTCTCCTCAATCAACTTCTTGGCGAAAACCGACAGAAGGTCAATACTGTCCGCGAATCTGATGATCGTGGTCTTCACACCACCCGCCATCGCGAACTGATCCGCCTCCCCAACCATACCCTCGTCATCGACACCCCGGGGATGCGCGAAATCCAGCTCTGGGATCTTGAAGAGGGCGTCGAAACTACCTTCGATGACATCGAGTCCCTCAGCTCCAAATGCCGCTTCTCTGACTGCACACACCTCCGCGAACCCGGATGCGCCGTCAATCAGGCTGTCAAAGCCGGTCAACTCGACTCCGCACGGCTTCAGAATTATCTCAAACTCCAGGGAGAACTCCAGACACTCGCCGCTCGCCGCCGCTCAAAACGCCCCCCCGGCAAACCGCCCGCCCGGCGCAACTGACCACCCAATCCTGCAGAACGTAATGGCTGACCGGACTGATAGTTTATGGCCGATGCAAGAAGAGAACGTATGGGCTTTTAGGAAAGCTGGCGCGGGGAGCTGGTGACGCGGTTATTCAGGATCGATAACCCGATCGAAGGCAGGAAAATAGTTTTTAAACAATTGGGAACCTTTTCCGGTGGCGGGCGTGTTGAAGATGTGTGTGTGTGTAGTTTGTGAATGAGGTGGTCAGCATTTGTTGGTCACCTCTATTTTTTTGCCTGCACTCCCCAACTACTCTCAATTGCCAGCCAGGAAACAGACCAAACTCAAATAGACCAGAACCACTCAGCGTGAAAGCGGAATCGCACCCGGTTCGACCCTGA
>JBEIMN010000460.1:0-3304 GCA_040378705.1 Acidobacteriota bacterium | reverse complement strand
TAAAGATTGTCGGTGACTCCGGTGACGAGGACGATCTGGCGCGGTCCCTTTTCGGTATTCACCCGGCCGGCGATCAGTACCGGCAACAGGTTGTGCATCTGGCGCGGCTCGTTGTCGAGCTTCGTCTTCCAGAGCAGCTTCATGTTCTTTGCGCTGGTCGTCGAGAGGATGGTCTCATTCCTCTGCCACGCGGTGCGCTCGATGTCTCCGCCGTCGGTCAGCCAGTCGGCTGCGGCGGCCGACTTGTTTGTCTGAGCCTGCGAACGCGGCCCCGTGCTTGCACCGTATACTGCAAGCAGGACCAGCAGCAGACCGATCACGCTTACTGACTTTCTATATCGCACTTGTCGAGACTCCCTTCTGATCACCAATGGGGCCTGTCCCCACGTGATATCGATGCCTGATTTCTGATAAGTAAGCCTGTTTCTGATGAGTAAGATTGAAGAATTGGCTCGCTGTTGCTGCACCGGCCATTCCCGGGTGCACTCTTCGGTCGATCTTCGGCATCTCACAAAACTTGACGGCGGCTTGCACCGTCACATCTTCATTTTTCTTTTGGGTTTGGGATGAAACGCGTCAGGACAGATCCCGAAAAAAATCTGATCCGACTCGCTGCTTATAACATCAGAAACCTTGATTCGGCAAGGGGATATGGCTCCCATTCTGATTACCGTGGAATTTGACCTCCAGACCTGAAGCGCACGCCGACCCCAATAGTTTCGGCTGGCATTGACGCAGCAGTGCTGGTCAGCTTTTCAGCTTGCGCAAATTATTGGCCAGGAATTTTGAAATGATCTGAAATTACGTGCATTGGCGCAGAACTTGGGCTAAATTGACTACACCGTTTTTAAAATACCCAGTTTTCAGTATCAAAATATAGGTCGCGTCCTCTCGCGATGCAGTACTTTCGATAACCGCGGATGGCAGAAAATATCTTTGGTGGGGACAATGCCGATGTCTGACGATCGAATTACAAACCGATTGCGAAATTTCCTCTGCCGGGAGGGCCGTGTGTACCGGTTGGGCCGGCTGGAAAGGCTGTTATTACTGCTGCTCTGCGGAGCGGTGATGGGGCCATCGTTTTTTAATGGTTCTGCGAATGGCCCCGGAAACACAGATCCCAGTCTGATCGGGATGCGGGAGGCACGGGCGATATTCGAGTCGCACTGTTTCTCCTGCCACGGGGTGACCTCCCCGAAAGCCGGTCTCAATCTTGACAAGCTGACGGCAAGTGCCTCGACTGGTGAGAACTTCGCGGAGTGGGAGCGCGTGGCACTGGTGCTCGAGCAGAAGACGATGCCACCGGTCGGGATGCCACAGCCGGGTGATTCCGAGCGTGCCGCCGCCATCGACTGGATACGCCGGACGCTGGCCGATTATGCGCGCAGGCATGACGGTGATCCGGGACCTGTGACGGTGCGCCGGTTGACGAGTGGTGAATACGGCTATGCGGTTCGCGATCTGACGGGGATCGATGGCATCGAGACCGGGATTGATGCGTCGACAGACTCGGCTGGTGGCGAGGGCTTCACCAGCTTTGGCGATGTCCAGTTCATGCAGGATTCCGGTCTGGAACGATACCTTGGCGCGGCGCGGAAGATTGCCGATCACGCCGTAATCGGCGCCGGGCCGCTCCAGTTCTTTACCGATCCGGGAAAGACCGGCCTTGAGCTTTCGGCGATCGAGCGCATCCGTGAGATCTATGCCGCGAGCGGTTTCCGCACTGTTTCCGGGGAGGGGGGGCGCCCCTTCGGGCTTGAAAAGTATGGTCAGGCACTCCACGTCGCCTGGCAATACCGCCACCGGGCAAGGCTTGGAAAACCAGCGGTGACGCTCAATCAGCTTGCGACCGCGGCCGGCATCTCGACCGTCTTTGCTGCCCACATCAACGAGGTCATCAATCGAAACGACCTTGGCTATCCGCTTCAGGAGGCGGCGGCACGCTGGCGACGACTGCCCGAACCGGGCATTGGCCAGTCCGCAGGGGATACCGCAGAGAAGACTGCCCGCAAGGGATGCGAACAGATTCAGACATTTCTGGTCACCTGGCCGAGCTGGCTCTTTGCGCGTGGCGACGTCGCGGCTGGTGGCGCGGGTGATGAGAGTCCGCTCGAATTTACGGATCGGACGCTCAATGTCAATCCCGCACCCAAATTCACCTTCATTCGGGGAGGAACGCGGGGGGGCGAATATCGGACGGGACCGGCAAAAATATACCTCAACGTCGATCCCGTCAACCCCGGTGTCACCGGAAAGCCGGTTATGATCTGGCGCAACCTGACGATTGGAATCCGGCCGCGGCCGACATCGCTTCAGCAGCCGGTGACGCCCATTCCGGCGGGTGATCAGCGGAAAACGCTCCGATCAGTCGTCACTGCCGAAATGGCACGCCAGCTCAATTTCGGGGTAAGTCCGGATGGGACGGTGATCGGCCCGGACGATTTCGCCTCTGTCGGCTCGACCGTCATTGAGATTCCGGTTCCGAACGACTCGATACTCGACCTCCAGTTTGTTGGAGAACTGGGGCGTGATCGGGAGCACGTCGTGCGGGTATTGATTGCTGACCGTGCGGATGGCAAGACGCGCGGGCAGCCGACACGAGTTCTGATCGGAGATATGAAAAGCCGTGCTTATCGGAATTTCCGCGATGGAGTTACCGAATACGTTCGTCTTGCTCCACCAAACTCGCACGCCGAACCGACACCTGCCGACAAGGACCCGATTCCTGATCCGTTCGACAACACCTACAATGTCCCGGAGCACGATGCCTTCGTGACGAAGATCAAGTATATCCGTGACGACCGTTTTCTGGTTGAGCATCTGATCGATGCCGCGACCAGACGCCGGCTGGATCAGGCGTGGATGGATCTTTACGCTTCGTTCGAGTATCACGACAACTACCTTCGACTGCTGGCCGCCCACTACAAGCTCGATCTCGGCGGAGATGGAATAGCGCGCATGACCCCGGCGCGGATCGCGACGCTCCCGGCGGTGTTGCAGCCATTTGTCGTTCCACTGCGTGCCCATTACGAGCAGGTTGTCGCGGCACAGGCCGGGGCAAGAGCGCGTCACGTGACAGACTGCCTCGACTTCGCTTCCCGAGCCTGGCGTCGGCCGCTGACCAGTCGGGAGCGGGTTGATCTGCGCGCTTTCTATGACCGGACGCTTGCCGAGGATCAGGACCACGTTCGCGCGCTCCGGGCACTCATTGCAAGAGTCCTTGTCGCCCCGCAATTCCTCTATCGTGTCGAGCCGGCAGCATCAGTTGCCGGGGCTGGCGCGACTCGGCCACTCAGTGGGTGGG
>JBEIMN010000459.1:0-3318 GCA_040378705.1 Acidobacteriota bacterium | reverse complement strand
GTGATCAGTTGGCAATCGGCCTCGATACCAGTCCTCATCCTCCCGCCACCCCCCATTACTTCTTAATATTAAAATAGACACCTGATCGATCAGCCACTCGACCCATCCCACGGTTTACCCTCCGTGGCCAGAGTTCCAGTAACCCAAATTACCATCTTGACCCGAATGGTTCTCTGCGCTAGTATTCGAGTCGTTGCGAGACTTCTGCAAAGTTAGTGATCGTGGCATATCAATTTGAGCCGATTCATTTGTAAGGGAGACTGACGCGTAATCTGTCGGCCGCCATGCTCGTCAAAGTACGAGACCTTGTGCCGCAGAGCTTAAAGGTCACCCACCTGTCGTGGACAGGTTCAAATGAAGCCATGACACGGCTGAGTGGATGTCTCGCATTTATCGTTTCCGGATCCTCTATTCCCCTTCTTGAAAGGCAATCAACAATGTTCAGAGTACTGCTGACGGGTGACACCATGGGGCGTCCCGGGCGTCAGGTTCTTGAGGAGCGTCTGCACGACCTGCGGCGGGAGATGGAGATCGATCTTGTCGTCTCGAACATCGAGAACGCGGCGGCCGGTTTTTCGATCACGCCACGAATCGCGCAGGATCTTTTTGCGGCAGGTGTGGACGTCATGACCTCTGGAAATCACATCTTTGACAAGAAAGAGGTGCTCGAATACATCGTCGGAGAGCCGCGATTGCTGCGTCCGGCAAACTATGCGCCGGGAGTTCCCGGTCGTGGCCGCTGGACGGGTCGCGTAAAGGGGGTTCCGGTGGCGGTCATCAACCTTCAGGGGCGCGTCTTCATGCCTCCATCGGACGATCCTTTCCGCTGCGCTGAAACGCAACTGGCGGCAATTGGTGGCGGGCCACAGGTGATTCTGGTCGATTTCCACGCCGAGACAACATCGGAGAAGATGGCCCTCGGGAGATTTCTGGACGGGCGCGTCTCGGCGGTCGTCGGCACACATACACACGTCCAGACCGCCGACGAGCAGATTCTGCCAGGTGGCACGGCCTATTTGACCGACCTTGGGATGACAGGGCCGCACGACGGGATCATCGGAATGATGTCGGAGTCGGTTCTCGCACGATTCCAGACCGGTCTTTCCGCAAAATTTGAACCATCATCGGGTGAAATTCGGCTCCATGGGCTGCTGGTCGATGTCGACGAGACGACCGGACTGGCGACGCGTGTCGAGCGGGTTCGAGTCGAACACTGAACCGTTATCGGGCGGCATCAGAAAAATCATGAGTGATCAGTCGGTCAACATAGTCATTATCGGGGGCGGCGTGGTTGGGCTGGCGATTGCCGCCGAGCTTTCGCGTTATCAGGACGATCTCTTCCTGCTGGAAGCGCAGCCGCGACTCGGTCTTGGAACATCGACGCGCAACAGCGGGGTGATTCACGCCGGGATCTATTACAAACCAGGTTCGCAAAAAGCCTTTCATTGTGTCGAGGGCGCCCGGCTCCTTTACGATTTTTGTGGAGCACACGCGGTACCGCATCAGCGTGTCGGCAAATTGATCGTCGCCCAAACGGACGATGAGATTGCCGAGTTGGAGCGGCTGCTGGGACAAGCGGAAGCGAACGGCGCGGTCGGACTCCACCTGGTCGACCAGCAGCGTATCGCGGAGATCGAACCGCACATTCGCGGCCGTGCGGCAATCTACTCGCCAAACACCGGGCTGGTCGAGCCGGAAGAGCTGGTAAGGACGCTGGCGCGGCTGGCGGAGTCGAACGGGGCATCGCTGCTGACCGACACCCCGGTGATCGGCGCCTCGGTCGATGGCCAGCGTCTGCTCATCCGGACACCGCGCGAAGAGGTAGAGGCCCGCGTGGTCATCAATGCCGCCGGACTCCATGCCGACGAGATCGCCGGACTATTCGGCAATGAAGATTACCGGATACATCCCTGCCGCGGGGAGTATGCAGAGGTGATTCCGCAACGGAGCGGATTGATCAACGGGCTGGTCTATCCCGTTCCATCCGCCGACGGGCACGGACTGGGCGTCCACTTCACGAAGACACTCGGTGGCTCACTTCTGCTTGGTCCGAACGCACGTTACGTCGAGCGTAAGGACGATTACGAAAACGGACTGGCGAGCCTCGAGAGCTTCCACGAAGCGGCGATTCGGCTGCTGCCGGATCTGCGGTTGGAGGATCTGCGACACGGCTATACGGGAATCCGCGCAAAACGCCATCCCGCCAACGGCCCCGCCTTCGCAGACTTCGCGATCGAGAGTGATCCGCAAAACTCCAATCTGATCCACCTCGTCGGCATCGAATCTCCCGGGCTCACCTCCTGCCTCTCGATGGCCAGACAGGTTGCCGCAATGATTCAATAGACGATTGAAGTAAACGATTGAAGTAAAAAGAGAAAAGGCGACGTTCAGAACGTCGCCTTTTCTCTTTTTACTTCAGGCATCAGGAGAGAGGGTCTCCTCTGCCCTCACCGAAAGCCTCACCGGCAGAAAGACTACAGGTCAAAGCGATCGAGATTCATGACCTTCGCCCACGCCCGGACAAAGTCCCGAACAAACTTCTCCTGACCATCGGCTGAAGCATAGACTTCGGCCACGGCGCGGAGTTCGGAGTTCGAGCCGAAGACGAGATCGACCGGAGTCGCGGTCCACTTCGCCTTACCGGACTGGCGATCGACTCCCTCGTAGACTCCCTCAGACTTCTTGTTCCACTTCGTACCGAAGTCGAGGAGGTTGACGAAGAAGTCGTTGCTGAGCATCCCCGGGCGGTTGGTGAAGACGCCATGAGCGGCCTGACCGGTATTGGCGTTGAGGGCACGCAGTCCACCGACGAGCGCCGTCATCTCCGGAACGGAGAGCTTGAGCAGTGACGCACGCTCAACCAGTGCAACGACTGGCGACTGCCCCTCACCGGCGCGGAGATAGTTCCGGAACCCATCGGCCGTCGGCTCGAGGACGGCAAAGGTCGAGGCATCGGTCTGCTCCTGCGTCGCATCGGCACGGCCCGGATTGAATGGCACCTGGACGGTGACGCCGGCACCCTTCGCCGCCTGCTCGATCGCGGCAACTCCACCAAGAACGATCACGTCGGCAAGTGAAACCTTCTTGCCACCCGTCAATGTACGATTGAACTCAGTCTGGATCGCCTCGAGACGCGGCACTACCTTCGCCAGCTCCGCCGGATTATTGGCCTCCCAGTTCTTCTGCGGCGACAAACGGAGGCGAGCTCCATTGGCGCCTCCACGCATATCGGTCGCACGGAAAGAAGCAGCCGCCGACCAGGCAGTCCGGACCAGCTCAGAAACAGTCAGCCCAGAGCCGATAATCTTCGCCTTGAGT
>JBEIMN010000458.1:0-3348 GCA_040378705.1 Acidobacteriota bacterium | reverse complement strand
GCCGCCGGGCCACCCCCGAAGCCGCCACCACCGCGGAATCCGAGTTGCGGATAGTTGATGTGGATCGCGGCCGGAGCGGCCAGCTTCATCTGCTCGGGTGTCCAGCCGTCAAGGTTGATGACGGCGCACTGCCCGGCGATGATCCCCCCTTGCGGACAGGTCAGGACGGTCGTTACCCCGTTCATTCGCGCAACGGGGATCAGTTCACTGTGCGGATTGACCGCCGTCAGCGCCTTCATGTTGGCGTTGAAATCTCCAAGCTCGTTGGTGTCGACCGTCGCATTCACCGCACTCACCTCGGTCAGGCCAAGGACGGTGCTTGAATCGATCAATCCGGGATAGACCGCGAGTCCCGTTCCGTCGATCACCCGCGCATTGGCCGGAACCGCCACTTTTGCCCCGCTTGCCCCGATCGCGACAATCCGGCCATCCCTGATGACAATGGTTCCGCGTTCGATCGCCGGCCCTGAAACGGTGACGACTCGCGCGTTCCGGATGACGACCGGCTTCGACTGTGCAAAGGCCGAGACTCCGTTGATGAGAATCGCCAGAAGAGACAGAAGAGAAATGATCAGCTTGTTATGCATTGGTTGCTCCATCGAGACTGGCTCGCTTAATTTTAGTCTCGCCACTTAGTTTCTGATCCGGTTGGGATAGCCGTGGAGATGACCATCGAGGTCGTCCTCGGAGATGGTCGGGGCCTGATCACGGCCGCCCTGTGTCGGTTGCGTCTGACCCGGCTGCCGCCTCTCCCGCTCGATCAGCGATCTCTTCTCACGCGCCAGCTTCTCTCTTGTCTCAAGATCCTTCTTGCGGTCGAAAAAGACTTCACCCTCGATCAGTGTCATCTCCGGCCGCGAATAGATGCTGAATGGATGGCCATTGAAGAGCACGAGGTCTGCGTCCTTGCCAACATCGATGCTGCCGATCCGCTTCTCGAGCCTGAGCTGGATTGCCGGGTTGAGCGTGACGAGACGCAGCGCCTCTTCCTCTGTCAGATCACCATATTTGAGCATCTTTGCCGCCTCCTGATAGAATCGACGCGCATGCTCGTTGCTGTCGGAGTGGATCGAGACGACAATTCCGCGCCGGGTCATAACTGCGGCATTGAACGGGATCGCGTCATATGCCTCCATCTTGTAGGCCCACCAGTCGGGCAGAATCGAGGCGCTCGCGCCGTGACGCGCAATCTCCGGCGCGACCGTATAGCCCTCTAGCGTGTGCTGCAGGGTGTGAACTTTGATCCCGAACTCCTCGCAAAGACGCATGAGCATGGCGATCTCATCTGCACGGTAGCAGTGGGAGTGAATGTCTATCTTTCCGCGCAGAACGTCGGCTATCGCCTCCAGCTTCAGGTCTTTTTTGGGCGGAAGCGGATTCTCGCCCCGCTTGCGGGCGGCTTCATAAACGTCCCAGCGCTGCCCGTACTCTCTTCCCTGAACAAACGCTTCACGAATCGTCTCCTCGACGCCCATCCGCGTTGCCGGAAAGCGACGCGGTACTCCCGGAATCGAGAAGCTCGCCCGCTTTGGATTTTCACCAAGCGCAAACTTGATCGTGCGCGGGCCGTCGTTGACGTACATCTCCTCGACCGGCCGGCCCCATTTGAGCTTAATGATCGAGTTCTGTCCGCCAATGGCGTTCGCGCTTCCATGAAGCTGGTGGATCGTCGTCATTCCACCGGCGAGCTGCCGATAGATGTTGACGTCCGTGTCATTGACGACGTCGCGCATCCTGACCATCGATGTCACCGAGAGCGACCCCTCATTGATCGAGTCGAGCGCGGTGTGCGAATGCGAGTCGACGAACCCGGGGGTGACATACATTCCGGCTGCCTCGATGATCGTTGCCCCGGCGCCCGCCTTGATCTCAGCCGCCTTGCCGACGGCGGCAATCTTTCCATCCCGGACCAGGATTGATCCGTTCTCGATCGTCCCGTGCGAAGCCGTCAGGATCGTCGCGTTGCGGATCAGAACCTCGCGGCTCTGCTGCGCAAGAATCGTTGTCGAAAAAGTGACGAGGACTGCCACCGCTATGATGATCTGCCATCTCTTCATTTTTAACCTCTGGTTTAACCTCTGGTTTAACCTCTCGGTCTTTTAACCGCTGGTGATAAAAATTGCCATTGAATATCGCCGATAAGATCGGCGCCGGGCCCGGGTAGAATTCGTTGGCCGCAATTAGCTCGACCGGAAATTTTAGTTCGGACGGCGTGAACCGGAGAAACTGAAGTTCTGGCCCATGGCCTGCATCGTGCCGCGCATGTTGTCGCCATCGATCCGGCCGCGCGAGACGATCTGAATCTGCTGACCCTCAACGTTCAGCGAGTATCCCAGTGTCAGCTCGTTGCCGGCGAGGCGCCCCTCGCTGATTCGCGCGGTTCCGTGGGGCGTCACGACCTCGCCACTCACCGCTTCGCCGTCCTGCTTCAGATTGAGCGTCGCGGTGATCTCGTTACCCGGCGCCTGGAGCACGACGCTCCAGACTCCGGCCGCCGGAGAGGCTGCCAGTGCGGTTTGTGGCGCGGCCGCTCCACCACGGTTTCTTCCTGCGCCAGGGCCATTGGGCCCACCCTGTCCAGCGGGGCCATTGGGCCGGGCCCCGGGTCCTGAGGGCTCCGCCTTGATGTCGAATTTGCGCCCGTCGATGAAGACGTGTTTGACGAGCGTATTCCGGTCGAAGAGGTCACCCGTCGTCAGGACGAGATTGGCGATCTTGCCCTTTTCGATGCTGCCGAGCTGCTCATTGAGCCCGAGAATGCGTGCCGGATAGATTGTCAGCGCCCGGAGCGCCTCCTCTTTTGAGAGGCCAGCCTGAATCGCCCGCTGGGCGTTGATAATGAAGTCTGCCGGACGTGTCAGTCCGCCGGAGGTGAAGGCGAAAGTCACTCCGGCCTTGCTTAGAGCCGCTGCTGCCGTCGGAGCCTCTGCCCGTTCGCGGAGAGTCCGCAGCGATTCCGATTCCGGATCTTCGAGCCCGGCCGGTTTTTGCGGGAAACTGAGCGAGAGGAGGACGGTCGCCTTCTTTGATTTGAGGTAATCGGCGATCTGATAGCTCTGGAGCCCGCCACTAAGCAGGTATTTCAGGTTGAACTCTTCGGCGAGGGCGATCGCACGCTTCATCTCGCGAACGGTCGCGACGTTGAAGATTACCGGCATCTCGCCATTGATCACCGGCTGAAGTGCCTCCATCGACCGGTTGAGTTCGGGACGTGTCGCTCCGCGTGGAGAGACACGATAGCGTGACCACTCCTCCTGATAATGGCGCGCGTCGAGCAGCGACTGGCGCAGAAAAGCGAAGACTCCCATCGGCGATCCGGGGTATGCCCCGCGCGCGCCGCCGAACCCG
>JBEIMN010000457.1:0-3351 GCA_040378705.1 Acidobacteriota bacterium | reverse complement strand
CCCCCTCCGGGCCACCGCCGATTCCCATCAGGCAGTGGACACCCGAACCAGCCACCGCTGCCGAAATTCCAGCCGAAAGATCGCCATCGGTGATCAGCCGAATGCGGGCGCCGGCATCACGGATCTCCTGGATCAGTTTCCGGTGGCGCGGACGGTCAAGCACAATCACCGTCAGGTCGCCAACCTTCCGCTTCAGCCGCGATGCGATCGCCATCAGGTTGTCCCGCACCGGCGCATCGATGTCGACCGCGCCCTTCACCGACGGCCCGACGACAATCTTATTCATATAAATGTCCGGCGCGTGGAGCAGACCGCCCTTCTCTGCCGCCGCCAGAACCGCAATCGCATTGGCGGTTCCGACCGCGCAGAGATTGGTCCCTTCGAGCGGATCGACCGCGATATCGACCGATGGATATCGGCCCTCATACTCCGGGCGTGCTCCTAGTCCGACCCGCTCGCCAATGTAGAGCATTGGCGCCTCATCGCGCTCGCCCTCTCCGATGACGATCGTTCCGTCCATCGGAATGGTGTCCATCACCTCGCGCATCATCTCGACGGCGACGTGATCCGAATATTTGCGGTCCCCCTGGCCCATCGTTCGCGCCGCTTCGACCGCGGCCGCCTCGACCACTCGCAAAAAATCGAACAGCAGGTCGTGCTCGAGCGGTCGTTCGAAAATCTTTTCACTACCCATATCGTTACTCATATTTCCCCCTGTTTGCGCTCGTCTGCCAAATTAATCGTCAATTCCACTCAGGTGTGGGTCGAAGCATCCACGGCACCTTGCCTCATAGGCTCCCGTCGCGCCAACCACCACCCGTTCCTGACTCTCGATCAAACGCTGAGTATAACTGGCCGTCCCACCACAACGCATGCAGATGGCACGTGTCTTGGTGACATCCTCCGCAATCGCCAGCAGCAATGGCATCGGCTCGAATGGCCGTCCAAGGTAATCCATATCGAGGCCGGCAATGATGACCCGCTTACCAAGATCCGCCAACTGGTTTGCGACTCCAACCAGCGCCTGGTCAAAAAACTGCCCCTCGTCGATCCCGACAACCTCTGTGTCCATACCGACCGCAGCCAGAATCTCTCCGGCAGTCGCCACCGCCGTCGACTCCAACTTCATCTCGGAATGGGAGACGATATGCTCCTCGGAATAGCGGGCATCGATCAACGGCTTGAAGATCTGCACCTTCTGGCGCGCGATCCGCGCTCGCCGCAACCTTCTGATCAGCTCTTCGCTCTTCCCGCTGAACATCGAACCTGTAATCACTTCAATCCATCCGGACTCTGATGAATGGCGCTCCAAATCGAAAGATCCCCCTTCCAAGGGCCAGGCCCGTCAGGGCAATTAGTAATAGGCGCCGATTTGAGTTGCTCCGGCCCCGCGGCATCAGTTATTTAAGAGGTATTACACTAATTTACGGACGGGTGCAAGCTGTTCGATCATCACGCCGAGGGGCTGATTCAGCCGGTGACCAATCCGACCGCGACTTTAAAGAGGTATGGCAGTGATCCCATTTTCGTTCAAATTTTCCCGGTCTCGATCCGTCGCCGACGGGCCGGCCACCCCGTTGAGCGTCGAGCAACTGATGGCCACCCCACGAATCCGTCAGGCATTCGAATTCATCGACCGGTCAGCGGCCCGATTTACGGCCGAACACATTCGAATCTGCGAGATTCCAGCCCCTCCCTTCGGTGAGGAGGCGCGTGGCAAATACCTCGAAGACCGCTTCCGGCAACTTGGACTTGCCGAAGTCCACCGCGACGCGATCGGCAACGTGATCGGATTTTACACCGGACTGCCGGAGAGTTCAGCGGTTACCGGGCACGATCTGCCAACCGTCGTCATCTCCGCCCACCTCGATACCGTCTTCGCCCCCGGAACCGATGTCACCGTCCGGCGCGTCGGCAGCCGCCTCTGTGCGCCCGGAATCGGGGATGATTGCGCCGGACTCGCCGCGCTCGTCGCCCTGATCGAGATCCTGAATGGAGACGGCCCCCACCCGATCCGCCCCCGCCGGCCACTCGCCTTTGTCGCAACCGTTGGTGAAGAGGGCGAAGGCGACCTGCGCGGCGTCCGTCACCTCTTCGGCGAGGGAAGACTCGCCGGAAAGATCTCTGAATTCATCTCCTTCGACGGTGCCGGCGTCGAATGGCTGACACACCAGGCGCTCGGCTCACGCCGCTACCGCATTGGTCTCACCGGACCAGGCGGCCATAGCTGGGGCGATTTCGGTGTCGTCAATCCCGTCCACGCCCTCGGTCGCGTCGTCTCGCTGCTCGCCGATTATCCGGCTCCCGTCAGCCCGCGGACCACCTTCAACGTCGGTCGGATCGAGGGCGGTGAGAGCGTCAACGTCATCCCCGCCTCCGCCACCATCGACGTCGACCTCCGCTCAGCCTCAGAAACCGAGCTCAACCGGCTCGAAGAGTTCCTGCTCGACGCCATCAACCGGTCGATCGCCGCCGAAAACAGTCTTCGCGCCGCCTCCGGTCGTCCACTCGTCGCCAATGTCAGGCTGATCGGCTCGCGCCCCTCCGGCGAGATCCCGGCCGATGCCCCTCTCGTCACGACCGCCGTCGAAGTCGCACGCGCGCTCGGTATCCGGACAATCCTCAATCGTAACTCGACCGATTCCAATATCCCGCTCAGCCTCAGTATCCCCGCCATCACCATCGGCGCCGGCGGGGTCTCCGGCGACCCACATCGCCTCACTGAATGGTATGATCCCCGCGGCCGCGAACAGGGCTATCGTCGCGCCCTGCTGCTGACCCTCGCCCTCGTCGGTCTCGACACGGAATGAGAACGCTTCCCCGGGATCTTAAGACCCTGCACACCGGCGGCAACTGGAAATGATGATGAATGAAATCGACAGCTGAAAGAGAAAGCCCGCAAAACCGCGGTTCATCGAACCGGGTCTCGCGGGCTCATCGGATGATCTGGCACAGCATCCAGAATCTGGACATTTGAACCGACTAGTTCAGTCTGACCGCCTTGTATCCACCCCTCGCGCGGTCACGGAACCACCAGATGGCGAAGATCACAAACGGGATAATTGCCAGCTTCGCAACCGCCTGGAACGAAGCCGCATCACCGAGACGATCCCGAACGCCACCCGCAAAGAAGATGACCAGCCCGAGCATGAATTGTCCCGCAAACCCCATCAACCCCATCGTGAAAGCACCACCCTCGGGGTATCGTTCCGAGGTGATACCGAGCATCGTCGGCCACATAAAACAGACTCCGACATAGAATACCGTCGCTGCCAGGTAGGCAGTCGTCGTGTTGCTGGCCATCGAGAGCAGGTAGAGTCCGATGGCGGCAATCGTCACCGAGGCCCACAT
>JBEIMN010000456.1:0-3355 GCA_040378705.1 Acidobacteriota bacterium | reverse complement strand
TGGTATGGACTCCTGCCCTACAGTTCGATCTTCATTGTGATCGGCGCGCTGATCTACACCTATGCGATAAGCAGTTTCAACCTCTTTTCATTGCCAACGGCACTCGACCAGCTGCGACTATTTCCATTGACCTATAAACTGGCGATCGTTGTCGCCGGAACTGGGCTGACAGGATTCGTCGCGGTTCAGTTGCCGATCGCCTATTGGACGATTGGGTCCGGAAACAATGGCTGGACTAAATTTATTGTATTGAGTGCGATTGCCGGGACTGTCCCCTCGCTGGTTCTTGTTCTGCTCATCGGGCGGCTGCTGTCAAAGCCGCTCCGCGACCTGACGGAGATGGCGCTTGACGTCTCGCGAGGCAATTACGGAGCCGAGTCGCGGCTGACAACAAACGATGAGCTGGGGGTCCTCGCCTCGAGTTTCAACACGATGAGCCGGAAGATGGCCGACGATATCGCCCGACTGAAAGAGATCAACCAGGTCATGGTCCGGACGGAGAAGCTGGCGACAGCCGGTGCGCTGGCGACGAGTGTCGCACACGAGGTGAACAATCCGCTGGCGTCGATCTCGTCGCTTGTTCAGTCGCTGCTGATTCGCGAGACGGAGGAGCGTAATCGCGAGACACTGCGGATCATCTTCAGTCAGATTACACGTATCTCGGCGGTCCTTCGTGATCTGATGGAGTTTGCACGGCCAAAACAGCCCGAACCGCGACCGACCGATCTCAACCAGGTGATTCGAAAGAGCCTTGAACTGGCGGGGTATGATAAGCGTTTCAAGAGAATGCGGATCGAAAAATCGTTCGATGGATCGCTGCCCCATTTGTGGCTCGATGGGGACCGGCTGCAACAGGTGGTTCTCAATCTGCTGCTCAACGCACGTGACGCGATTGGAGAAGAGCGAAGAGACGGCATGATCGCCATCAATACGGGCCGCTCCGGTGATACAATCGTTGTCGAGATCATCGACAATGGAACTGGAATTTCTGAAAAGGATCTGCCGTTCATCTTTGATCCGTTTTTTACGACCAAGGCGAAGAGCCAGGGGACGGGACTTGGGCTGTCGGTCTGTCTGAACATCGTCACCGCACTTGGCGGGACAATTACCGGAGCGAATCGGGAGAGCGGTTCCGTCTTCACCATCACATTTCCATTTGTAAAAAAAGAGTCCTGACCATGAATGCACAGGCGACGATCCTGGTTGTCGAAGATGAAGACATAATGCGGGCCATTTTGGCACAACTGCTGCGCGAGGCAGGTTTTCGTGTCGTCGAGTCGGCGACAGCGGAAGCGGCGATCGAGATATTCGCGGCTGAGTCTCCAGCACTGACGATCACGGATATCGAGCTTGGTGGAATGAATGGGATCGAGCTGCTCGACCGCATAAAACAGATGGACAGCGAGGCGCTGGTGGTCATGATCACCGCCTATTCATCGGTCGAGACATCGATTGCCGCGCTGCGCAAGGGGGCCTACGACTATATCACCAAGCCGTTCATCAATGAGGATATCCTGCAGACGGCGCGCAACGCGCTGCGGCAGCGCGATCTTTTTCATGAAAATCGCTATCTGCGGCGCGAATTGAAGCAGAAGTACCAGTTCGAGAATATCATCGGACGATCGGATGCCCTGACAGGAATTTTCAAGCTGATCGAGAAGATCGCCAATACGACCAGCAGCGTCCTGATCCAGGGCGAGTCAGGAGTTGGAAAAGAGCTGATCGCGAGGGCGATTCATTACGGTTCATCGCGAGCCGACCAGCCGTTCATTGCCATCAACTGTGCAGCGCTTCCGGAAAGCCTGCTCGAATCTGAGCTCTTCGGTTATGTGAAGGGAGCCTTCACCGGGGCACACTCGAGTAAGACGGGCCTCTTCAAGGCGGCCGATGGCGGAAGCCTCTTCCTTGACGAGATCAGTGAGATGCCGCAGAGCCTCCAGGTAAAGCTATTGCGCGCGCTGCAGGAACGGGAGTTCATCCCGCTTGGGACGACGCGCCCGATCACCTTTGACGCGAGGCTGATCGCGGCAACCAACCGGAATCTTGAGGAAGAGATTGCTGCCCACCGCTTTCGTGAAGACCTCTACTATCGACTCAACGTCTTCAATCTGACCATTCCACCGCTGCGTGAACGTCGTGAAGATATTCCGCTCCTCGTCCGCTACTTCGTCGAAAAGTACTGCCGGAGCCTCAACCATCTGCCGAAGACAGTAAGTGACGAGGCGATGCAGGCGATGATCAACTATGAATGGCGCGGCAATGTCCGTGAACTGCAGAACGCGATCGAAAGGTCGGTCGCGATCAGTGACGATCGAATCGAGCTGATCCACCTTCCGCAGAAGATTCGTGAGGCCAAACAGGTGACCAACGACCTGACCGGGCAGACACTGACCCTCGACGAACTCGAGCGGCGCTACATCCTCGAGACGCTCGATCGCGTCGGTGACGACAAGACGCAGGCGGCTGAACTGCTTGGAATCGACCTCTCGACCCTCTATCGTAAATTGAAACGCTATGGAAAATAGCGGCTCCCCTGCTCCACATCAATTTTTAGCTGCTATTTTATCTGACAATCGACAAACCCAGACAAAACCGGGCGACGAGAAACGTCTATACAGATGGAAGCAGGCGCTTCCAGAATGTGTGAGTTTAGCGTGCGGCATGCGTTTGGTAACAGGCGATGCCGCCTTTTTTTTGCGATCGGTCAGCCTCGCCCCGACTCTTGAATCGTTGCGTAATGGCACTCGGAGAAGGTACTCTTACAATGTATTAAGAAGCGCCGTTGACAGGCGCATGGTCTCTCTACAATCGAAATAATATCGAAATACCAAGGAGTTCTTCGTGGAAGCCTCGTTGAAAAAAGTTACGCGCGCCCTGCTCAGTGTCTCCGACAAGACCGGGATCGTCGAATTTGCACGCAAGCTGGCCGATCATGGGATCGATCTGATCTCGACCGGAGGGACGGCGTCCCTCCTGCGCCTGAACGGACTGGCGGTACGGGATGTCTCAGATCTGACCGGATTTCCGGAGATGCTCGATGGCCGGGTCAAGACTCTCCACCCGAAGGTCCATGGCGGAATCCTCGGAATCCGTGAGAATGCCGGACACCGTGCAAAGATGGAGGAGCATGGGATCGTGCCGATCGACATGGTGATCGTCAATCTCTACCCTTTTCGGCAGACGATCCAGAAGCCAGGGGTCGAGCTTGAAGAGGCGATCGAGAATATTGACATTGGTGGTCCGGCGATGATCCGCTCCGCCTCGAAGAACCATCACGATGTCGCGGTGGTTGTCGATCCGGCCGATTACCAGCGGATTGGAGAAGCGCTTGACGCGAGTGGTGGGGCATTGTCGC
>JBEIMN010000455.1:0-3359 GCA_040378705.1 Acidobacteriota bacterium | reverse complement strand
TGTGAATTGTACGACGCACGGACTGGTCTCGATCAATCCGGAGAAGATGCTGGTTGCCTTTCACTACGATTGGGTGCGCAATTTCCCATTCGAGGCAATGGGGCTTTCTGATAAATACAAGGTGGCGCCGGCGAACATGCTCGACTACGGATTTACGTATGATGAAGAGACGCTGGGCAAATTGAAGAATGTGCTCTGGCCTGGGGCAGTGATGGCGGAAGAGGAGTTCCGGCGGCGGATCGAGCGATCGCGAATGAATGGGGAACTGCTGCGGCGTCGGTTACGCGACCGTTATCTGCTTCAGCTCAACCGTGGTCGGCAGCTCCGGGCGCCGGAGGAGGGGCCAGGCGGACCCGGAGGTGAGGATGCGCCGCTGAGTACAGCGGAAGTGAAGCAGTGATCTTTCCTTTCGCCCGAGCTGACCTTTTTGACCCGCGCTTTTTGACCAACCAGTCTTGATGAGCAGCAACTTAATCGTATTGAAAAATGTGGAGGAACCATGGAAGAGATAATCAACGTAACCAGTCTCAATGGTGTGGAGGGGGAGTTGGGAGAGTTTGGCGCGGTGGGATTGGATGTTGGGACCAGTCGGATCGTGCTTGCGGGTGGGCAGAACGGGCATAAGGCGCTTTCGCAGCTCAACGCATTTGTCGAATTGCCTTATTCGAAGATGACCGAGTCGAGTCTGATACAGAACAGCGTACTTTATCGACGCAGCGGCAAGGTTCTCTTCGTATATGGTAACGACTCGGATAAGTTTGCGACGGCGTTTTCGCCACGACGACCAATGCAGCATGGAGTTCTCAATCCGCAGGAGCCGATGGGGCAGGAGTTGATCCAGGCGATCATCGAGTCGATCGTGCCACGGGCGCGGCGGAACGAGCTGATCTGTTTCAGTGTTCCGGGAAAAGGGCTTGGGGCGGATGCGAATCTGGTCTATCACGAGGGAGTGCTGAAGAACATTCTGCAGTCGATGGGGTACGAGGCGAAGGCGATCAACGAGGGGCTGGCGGTCGTATTCGCGGAGTTGCAGCAGGAGAACTTTACTGGTATCGGGATCAGTTGTGGGGGAGGGATGTGCAATGTCTGCGTCTCGTTCCTGTCGGTACCGATGCTGACTTTCAGTATTCCGATGGGTGGTGACTTCATTGACGCGAGTGTGGCCGAGGTTGTCGATGAGCCGGTGACGCAGGTGCGGTTGGCGAAGGAGCAGAGTCTCGATCTGTCGCGAACGCCGCGCGACAAGGTGTCGGGCGCGCTGCACATCTACTATGAAGAGGTTCTGAACCGGCTGGTCGAAAAGCTTCGCGAGGAGTTCGAGTCGGCGCGTAACCTGCCCAAGATGGATCGTGCGATTCCGATCGTGCTTTCAGGCGGGACGGCAAGGCCGCGTGGGTTCCTGCAGAAATTTGAGGGGATACTCAAGTCGAATGAGTTCTCGGTGCCGATTTCAGAGGTGCGGATGGCCTCGGATCCGCTGACGGCAACGGCGCGTGGTTGTTATATTGCGGCGATGTCAGAGGTACGATAGGGCCGTGGCAGGCGGGCAAGCTTTGGAGCTGACTGAAGAGAGTGCCGGCAGGGTTGTGAGCCGTTGTAAGTCTGAATTTTGGAGTTGAGTGAGGGGGGAGCGCGCTTCGTGACGGAGTGGGCTCCCCCTTTTCCGTTCTCATGATTGGCTGTTGCCAGCGCGGTCGGCGGAAATGTATGCTGTCGGCTGGAAGGAGACGCTTTGACGATGAGTGGATGTGGCAATAGAGGTTTGGCTGTAGGATGGCTGCTGGTGCTGATGGCGCTTGTCGGCGGGGGTGGGATTGTTCTGGCGCAGGGATCGGCGGGGAGGCGAGTGGCTCCGCGGAGCTTGACGGCGAGGGATCACCTTGCGGCAGAGCAGCGGCTGGCGGAGCTTGGATATTGGACGGGGAAGGTTGATGGCCGCTGGGATGGCACCTCGCGACAGGCGCTGATCGCATTTCAAAAGGTTGAAGGGCGGAAGCGAACCGGGAGCTTGCAGGGTGGTGATTACGACCGACTGATGGTTTCGTCGCGGCCAGCAGCGCTCGCCGCCGGGGCCGCGCACATCGAGGTCGACCTGGTTCGTCAGGTTCTCTTCATTGTCGAGGCGGATGGAACGGTGAAGACGATTTTGCCGATCTCGAGCGGAAGTGGGCGACAGTTCGTCTCGCAGGGATGGGCACGGAGTGCGCTGACACATCCGGGCTGGTATACGGTCGACAAGAAGACGCCGGGCTGGAACAAGAGTCCGCTTGGGCTGCTCTACTATCCGGTCTATTTTATGTGGGGAACGGCCATCCACGGATCGCCATCGGTTCCGGCCTGGCCGGACAGCCATGGCTGCGTCAGGATTCCGATGTTCGCGGCGCGCAGAATCTATGAGAGTACCGCGATCGGGACGCTGGTGATCGTCCATCGCGGGGCGCTGCCGCCCAAGCCACCGGCGATTATGATGCCGATCGTCGAATCGGTTGTCGAGAGGGCGGCGGCGCAGCGTTGACGCTGGTTCTGGCGTGCAGTTCGCCGTATATTTAAGCAGCGACGATTATCGTGAATTGTAATCATCAATTCTGAATGATTTGATCGGGAAGTGATCTCCGGGTGAGAGGATTTCTGACCATGAACAATATCCAACGCTGCCTGTTCAGTCTGGCCGCCATCCTGTTGGTGGTCGTCTGCGTGACGGGCAGCTTTCCATCGAAAGCACGAGGAGCGATGAAGACGACACTCCAGATTGTTGAATACAAGGGTTGGAGACAGAGTCTCCAGTTGTCGAATGGAACGGTAGAGCTGGTGATGCCGCTCGAGATTGGGCCGCGGGTCATGCGGTATGGTTTTGTTGGCGGTCCGAATGTCTTCAGGGAGTATGAGCCACAGCTTGGTAAGAGTGGTGAGAGCGAGTGGATGATCAGGGGTGGGCACCGGCTCTGGCATGCGCCGGAGGATGATGTGCGGACGTATGCCCGTGACAACAGTCCGATCAGGTACGAGAAGTTGGGAGAGACTGGGGTGCGGCTGATCCAGCCGGTCGAGTCGATCACGGGCATCGAGAAGGAGATCGACATTCGGCTTGACGCGGAGGGGACTGGGGTGACATTGGTTCACCGGCTGCGCAACCGCAATCTGTGGGAGGTTGAGCTGGCGCCATGGTGCCTTTCGGTGATGGCGCCGGGCGGGATCGAGATGATTCCGCTGCCGGAGAAGATCTCCCATCCCGGCTCGGTCGCACCGGGTGAGGCGCGTGATCTGCGCGGCTTTGTCGCCAATCAGAACCTGATCCTCTGGCCCTTCACAGATCTGTCTGATCCGCGGTTTCGCTGGGGAAAGCGTTATATCACCCTGCG
>JBEIMN010000454.1:0-3363 GCA_040378705.1 Acidobacteriota bacterium | reverse complement strand
TCCACATTGCCGGACAGACATACAACCCAATATGCGAGCGATTCAGATGAAACTTTTTAGTCGAACTCCCATCATCCAAAGTAACATCAAAGCTGCCCGAGATCGCGATCAGAAACTGATGACTCTCCTTGTGCGCATGACTGCCTCGCATCGCACCACCTGGTATATCGTAAATGTAATAAACTCGCTGGAAATCATAGGGGAGGTGTCGGCCACTCTCTATAAAAGTCAGATTTCCACTATGGCTCGAAATCTTTGGCAGATCTATCAGTCTGCACTCTTCTACACTTCTTTGTTTCATGATTTATCCTCTGGCGATAAGGAAGGCTGACCTTTTACTGCACTGGCCATGATCTTCAGACCATCAGTCTAGTAGATTTCATCTATCACAACCTCGGGCCTTTTATTCAATTCCTCAAACACACGCAACAGATACTCTCCGATAACTCCAAGCATAATGATCACGATTCCCAGCAGGAAACAGATCAGGCAGGTGATCGTTGCAAATCCTGGCACCGGACGATTACCCATCAGCGAGCTGATGATGAGCATATTCCCATAAATAAAACTGAGAAACGCGAGTCCCACTCCAAAAAAAGACATTAACCTGATCGGCTTAATCGAAAATCCAAGGAAGACATCGAGCATGGCATTTATCTTTTTGACAAAAGTCCATTTCGATTTTCCATGCCGCCGCTTCATCCGATGGTACTTGATAACTTCAGGTTTGAACCCCAGCCAGTAAGCAAGCAATGGGGTATAAAGATTCTTCGAACTGTTTACGAGATAGCCAAGGAGGGATCTATCCATGAGCGCCATGTCGTATCCACCGACCGGATAGTCCTTCAATACCAGTTGATGAATGAGCCAGTAATAGATCCTGGCATAGACCACGCTGAGCGCCGGATCATCGCGGCTGATCCGCTCGCAGATCGTAAACTTCGAACCAGCCTGCCACTTCTCGATCAGTTGCAGGATCAGTTCCGGCGGATCCTGCAGGTCGGCGGCAAGGATCAGAAAACAGTCACCCGTAACAAACTGCAACCCACACTTGGAGGCATGAACCGCACCAAAATTTCTGGTCAGCTTGACGACTCTCGTGCCAGGGCGCTGCTGCCTGATCTGCAGGAGTACCTGAAGAGAGTTGTCTCATGAACCATCGTCGACAAATATCAGTTCAAGGTCGATGTCGATCAGATCGAGCTTCCCCTCAATAACCTGCAACTGCTCGAAGAGATCTGGTAACGATTCAGCGTTGAAATAGACCGGTACGACGATCGAAAGTTTTTTCCTCATTGCCTCAAATCCAGTTCGTATGTTTCGTAAACGGTTCCACCACCGCCAAACTCCGACTTGAACACATATAACCCTTCATTCAGGTAATGGCCGTCATGCTCATTGCTGGTACCAAAATCGAGCCAGCGATGCCCATTCTCACGGGCCACCAGCAGGCAATGGTCAAAGACGGCATCAAGAGCGGAGAGACTGAACCCTTCTTCAGTTGCCGCGATGTACTGTGTATGCACCGTCGTCGCGGTCAGGAAAAGAACCGTCCCGGCGACCATCCTGCCATCAACCATTCCACAAACACAGCGGATCTCTTTCGGAAAACACTCAGCCAATCGAACGATCTCTTCCAGGGTGTGAACCGGTTTCGCATCGTGACGCCGGGCAAGGTTGGCCCCGAGAATCTCCCAGAAACCACGCAAATAGCCATTTCCCTCCACCATCTTCACGCCTGCCTCGACCGCCTTCCTGAGGCTTCGTCTTCGTCGCTCGGAAGGCTTTCGTCGATTGGTGAGATCGATGGTACTGCTGATGTCACAGCGGACTCGTCGCGCCCCAAGCCGAAAGAGCGCGTACAAATCATCCTGCGCCGGGACACGGTGATAGAAGCCCGGCACCGCTTTGTATGTCAGCGTCTCCACTCCTTCTCCGGCATAGTGACCAGCTATCTGCTCGAAGGCCGTAAGCATCCGCGCCCCCTGCAAGCCCCCCTGATGAACGATTCCACCATAGGTGCTGCCAGGATGCGAACCAATCTTTATTGCATCAAACGCCCCCCCCGGAATGAGCGCCGCTGGAAACAGCCCGAGCCATCGCCCATTCTCGGTGAGTATCAGTGAACGATCGGTAAACCTCTCACCGTGATAGGAAAGAAAACGGCGTGTATGAAGAAGAGTCGACTGGAAGGCGTCTTCGCAGAAACGGTCCCAGGTATCAGAATCCTCAGCCTGAAATTGTTGGATGGTGATGCTCACCCTTGCTCCATGTTTGGCAGCTTTGGCAGCTGGGGCTGGGGCAACTGGTCCGATGTGGCCATCTCGGCCAGGGCAAACCCATCGCGCCCGAAATTGTTGCCATTGTAGAAAAGATATTGCTTCTCGCCAACCTGGAATGGCGCCGCATACATCACCGCCTCCGAGTCGAAACTGCCCGGAGTCACGTCCAGGTTGAGCGCGCCATCCATCCGTGTCCAGTGGCAGCCATCCGTCGACTCCGCATAGCCAAGCCGGTAGGCCTGGAAGGATCGCCGCCGCACCGAATAGAAGAGAGCGTAGCCACCATCCGGCTTTCGCACCACATACGGACGGCCCAACCCGTGCTCGTCCGACTCCGTCACTTTCAGTTGAACCTCTCCCGCTCCGTCCCATCGACATCCATCTTCCGATTCAAGGTATCGGATGTCATAAACCGGAAATGCCTTTCCATCCATCTCGATCCAGTCGCTGCCCGCGACATACCAGAGTCGGTAATGTGGTGGATCATAGATACAAAACGGCCCACACCGAAAGAACAGCTCTTCCGACGAACGCTCAAGTACCGGGATCTGGCTGAATCTGGTAAATGTCTCACCGCCGTCGTCGCTGATCGCCAACCCGGTCAGTAGTCGATAACGAATATTCACGCACGGCTCAAACCCGACATAGTAAAGGAATAGACGCCCCCCCTCCCCTCTCGTCACCGAACAGGCCAGAACTCCACGTTCATCAAAGGTCCCCGGGCGGCCAGGCTCGAGCAATGGGCGAGGTGAAACCCTCAATACTCTGCTGGGATCACTCGCTGAAACGTCGACATACCCGGGTCGACCAACTCCATTATCGTCAAGACTCGTGACGAAGACGCGAATGACCTCTTCATCGAGGCGAAACGGAGTTGGAACCATGGCGTGAGTCCTTGCCCAGGGCTGTCTTCCATCCGGACAGTAGACGATACCTCTTTTTATCCAACGCATTTCAGTCCTCACTGACCTTGAAGAAAGCCGGGGCCGACAGCTTGTAAATTTCGGGCTGGACGGTACGATAAAATGCCCCCGGCGCAGTGCTCTTCATTATCGCGGTATTCGGCCCAATCCAGTTGTCC
>JBEIMN010000453.1:0-3375 GCA_040378705.1 Acidobacteriota bacterium | reverse complement strand
TTTTTTCATGATTTTTCGGAATTATCAGGAGATTGGCGTATCTTCTGGATTTGGCTGATTTGGCTGTGGTTCAGTATTTGGCGTTACGACATTCTGTGGTGCCTGAAGATTCTGCCTGACCTGCCTGACCTGGCCGAGAATCCCTTCGAGAACCTCGATCAACTCCTCATCCGATACTTCAGCTCTCTTAAACTTCAACTCGAACCTAAACTCTTTGCCGGGTGAGGCAAAACGATAGGTGTAGGGCTGCGGTCTTGCCGGAGAAGCGTTGCCGGCGCTCTGATTGCTGGCCTTACGGGCATCACGTGCCTCATCCCGAGTCATCCCATTTTTGACGATGCGCTCGACGAAGAGCTTCATCGCGTCATGATCAGGTTGACGCGCAACCTGAAGTAGAAGTGATTTCGAGATGAGTGATGCAGCGTAGCATATCTCACGTATTGCACGAGGTATTTGGGCTAAACTCAATGATTCTGTTACAGATGATCGAGCTTTGCCAATCTTTTTCGAAATCTCTTCGTGCGTATACCCAAAACGATCTGCCAGCAGCTGTAACCCGTCCGCCTCTTCAAAAGGGGTCAGATCCTTCCGCTGCAGATTCTCGATAAGGGCAATCTCGGCCACCGCCTGGTCATCGACATCCATCTCGATGCAGGGAACCTCAAGCAGTCCGGCAATCCCAGCCGCCCGGAAACGGCGCTCGCCGGAGATGATCATGAACCTTCCACCGACCTCTGATGGCCGAACGAGGAGCGGTTCAAGAATTCCCTTCTCCCTGATCGAGGCAACCAGGTCGTCAAGCTCTCCGAACTCGACGCGTGGCTGCGAGGGGTTTGGCTCGAGCCGGTCGATCTGTATCAGGCGACCGATCGGGCCTCCACGCAATGAGGCAAGCTCCTCCACGTAGTGACGGTCATGTCTCATCTTCAGGGTCGTTGGGAGTCCTCGTTTAGCTGGCACGTCGAATTACCTCATCACATAAATTTGAATATTCTATTGCCCCGCTCGATTGCGGGGCGAAACTGAAGATCGATTCTCGATAGGCCGGGCTCTCCTCGAGCCGCACCGACTTCGAAATCGTGGTATCGAAGACCTTGTCTCCAAAGACCTGGCAGATCTGGTCATAGATATCACGCGAAAGGGTCGTCCGCCGATCGTGGAGTGTGATCACTACTCCGAGGACTTCCAGCTTTGGATTTGGCCGTGCCTTGATGCGCTCGATCGTGTCGAGCAGATCGTCCGTTCCCTCGAGGGCAAAGTAGGAGGATTGGATCGGAATGATCAGATGCGTCGCGGCAACGAGAGCGTTTACCGTTATCAGACCCAGGGTAGGCGGTGTATCGATGACGACGATATCATAAGGCAGCGGGAGCTTTTCGATTCGATCCTTGAGTCGAAATGGCGCATCGAGTTCGCCGACAAGCTGGCTTTCAAGTTTAGCCAGATTGATGCGTGACGGAAGGATATCGACATTTTCGACATTGGTCGGGCGAACGACATCATTCAGGACAATCGAGTTGTTGGTAAGAAGGTCATAGATGGAGAGGTCAACATCGTCCGGCGAATGGAAAGAGATGGTGCTATTGGCCTGAGGGTCGAGGTCAACGAGGAGGACGCGTCTCCCGCGCATGCCGAGAGCAGCAGCGAGGTTGATGGCGGTCGTCGTCTTACCTACTCCCCCCTTCTGGTTGGCGATGGCGATTGTGAGTACTGACAAACTGGCCTCCCTTGGGTCCTGACTGGTCCCGGTCATATCTGGCTCAGGCTATCCCGAGGAGATGATAAACGCGCGGTGAATTGTGTAAACGCGGTGAGGATGCAAATCAGTGGATCTCCGGCGAGGAGAACTCCAGCCGTCTGTCCGCATTGCGCCCGGAACGTGAGTGTTTACATTCGATAGTCACTGATATCCTCAAGCTCTTCGGGCCACTCGACCTCTTCGTCGGGATCATCCACCTCGACATTGAGTTGCGACTCATCGGCAAGTCGCGAACTGACAAAAACCTCATCACGAATATAGATTGGGCAATCGACACGGAGAGCAAGGGCAATCGCGTCACTTGGACGTGCATCGATGAGGAGATGCTGGTCGTTGAGAAGGATATCGATGAGGGCAAAGAAGGTATTCTCCCTCATTTCGGTAACTGTGACACGCTGCACCACCCCGCCGAGCTGGTTGATGATATTGCGGACCAGGTCATGGGTCATGGGTCGCGGTGGAGCGATCTTCTCAATCTCCGTCGCAATCGAATTGGCTTCGAATGGACCGACCCAGATGGGAAGCATGGCCTCACTGTCGACGTCCTTGAGGAGGACGATCGGAGTGTTGGTGGTCGGATCGACCAGCAGACCGCGAACCTTGACTTCTCTCTCCATGATATTCTCCATATACTTCAGGCCTTTACTTAAGGCATTTACGGTTAGATCTGCAGATCCCGGGCTGCTCAACTCGATTCGACATTTGATGCCCGGGGAAGCCTCAGCAAGGCAGAGCTTCCCCGATCACGCCATAAAGACTATTCGATTTGACCTCTGTCACGCGTACCTGAACAATCCGGCCCTTCAGCGACTCGGGTCCGCTGAAGTTTACTACCTTCTGGCAACGAGTGTGACCGGCCAGATCGGCCGACGATCTGGCACTCTGTCCCTCAACAAGAACCTCTACCATCTGTCCAACAAACCTATTGTAGCGCACCTTCTGGACTCGCCCCTGAAGTTCCTGCAGTTTTTGAAAACGTTCCGTCTTAACCTCGTCAGGAACAGAGTCAGCATAGGCAGCCGATGGAGTCTTCGGTCGTGGCGAGTAGTTGAAGATAAAGAGTCCGTCATACCCGACTTCGGCAACCCGCCGAAGAGTGTCGTTAAAATCTTCTTCCGTCTCACCCGGAAAACCGACGATGATATCGCCGGTGATCGAATAGTCCTTCCGCGCACGCCTGATGCCCTCGATCTTTTTCATGTAATCGGCAAAGGTATAGCCACGGCGCATGGCACGCAAAATTCTATCACTCCCGGACTGTGCCGGCAGGTGGATCCACTCGCAGAGATTGTCGTGAGAATCCATGACGCTGACAACCGTGTCATCGAAATCGCGTGGGTACGAAGTAGTATATTTGATCCTTGGAACCGACGTCTCGGAAGCAACCCGTTCAAGCAGCCGGGCAAAGGTGATCTCACCGCCGCCGTTGGAATCCGGCAGCCGCCCCATTTCCGCGACACTGCCGTGGAGTCGCCCGCTCAGACCATAGCTGTTGACATTCTGCCCGAGGAGCTGAACCTCGAGAAATCCCTGCTCGCCAAGGGCACGGACCTCCTCGACGATATTGTCGGCGGGCCGACTTCGCTCTCTTCCACGGGTGAAGGGAACGATGCAGT
>JBEIMN010000452.1:0-3381 GCA_040378705.1 Acidobacteriota bacterium | reverse complement strand
GGGGGGGAGCGCGGGTTGGGCGGGTTGAAGCTGAACACGCGGGCGAATGCGGCGCGGGCGATTGTGGCAGCGAAGTCGGTATCGGCGTCAGTGTCGCGACCAGCTTCGCCAGCCCCTGCGCCATCGCGACGCCAATCGCCCCGCCAAGAAGTGACAGCATCGTCGACTCCGCCAAAAACTGCTGCAGGATATCCCGGCGACGAGCGCCGAGGCTTTTTCGCAATCCAATCTCCTTCGTCCGCTCGGTCACACTAACCAGCATAATGTTCATGATGACGATTCCGCCAACGACCAGCGCAATCGAGGTCACTCCGATCGCGACCACCTGAATCGTCCCAAAGATCTTCTCGCGCAGATTATTGACCGCCGTCGGCGTAATGATCCCAAAGTTGTCCTTCTCGGTCGGCGCCAGTTTGCGCCGCGTCCGCATAATCACTCGCGCCTCGTCGATCGCATCCTGATATGTCTCCGGGCTGCTTGAACTGACAAAAACCTGAATCGAACGGCGCGAACCATAGATATTCATGAAGGTGGTCAGCGGAATCGAAACATACTTGTCACGTGACTGCCCGAAGACCGATCCGGTCACCTCTGCGACCCCGATCACCTCGAACGGACGACCATCGATCAGGAGCCGCTGCCCGATCGGGCTCCGTGTCGGAAAGAAACGCTCGGCAATATCGGCCCCAATAAAGCAGACCGTCCGACCACTCGCCTCCTCCATCGGAGTGAAGGAACGCCCAAACTCGATCGTCCGGTTCTGGATCTCGACCATATTCGCCGTCAACGCCAGCAGGCTCACGCCATAGGCGACTTCATCGCCGAACCGAACCTCCGCCAACTCCTGCTCCTGTCCACCAACCGCCCTGATCAGATCCGAAGCCCGGTCACGAATCGCCGCGAGATCGGCGAAACGAACCTCCTTGTTGCGCCGCCGTGCTCCATCATAGGCCTCGAGGCTGGCGAAATCCTCGATCGAATACTGCTGGACACTGAAGGCATTGGTGCCAATATTGGCAATCCTGTCATCGACATATTTGTTGAAGCCCTCGATCAGCGAGACGACGACGATCACCGTCGCCACGCCAAAGATCACCCCGAGCAGCGTCAGGAATGAACGAAGCTTGTGGGCAACGATCGCCGCCATCGAGAGTCTGAGGGCCTCAACAATACTCACTACTTTGCCTTTTCGATGAGCACGCGATTCATGGCGATCTTCTGGTCGACCTTCTGCGACATCGGGTTGCTTGGAGCATTCGAGATCTTTGCCACCGTCTCGATCCCTTCGATGACCTCACCAAAGACCGTGTACTGACCATCCCACTCCGGATGCTCCGTCAGGCAGATAAAGAACTGGCTCGTCCCGCTATCCGGATCACCACCGCGACGCGCCATTCCAACCGTCCCTTTGACGAAGGGGCGTGTGTTGAACTCCGCCTGAACGGTCGGCTGCCCGGGCATCCCCATCCCCCACGTCTTCGGATCGCCACTCCGTGTCTGCGGATCACCACCCTGGATGATGTTGTCCGGGATCACGCGGTGAAAACCGAGTCCATCGTAGAACTTTTCCCGCGCCAGTTTCTTGAAATTTTCGACGTGCCGGGGGGCGACATCGGGGTAGAAACGGATCCGGATCTTTCCGTACGAAGTATCGATCACCGCCACCTCGTCATCGACAATCGCCGGATTGGGCGTCGCCAGCGCCGCCGCCGGCTTTGGTGTCGGCATCACGGACTCCTTCTCCGCCACACTCTCCTGTTTCGACGAGCAGGCAGCTCCGCCCACCACCGCCAGCAATATAATCGATACCGTCCAACGTCTGATCATCATCATTTCCATCACCACCTGTTACAATTTTGCCTTGAGAATTTCATTGACCATTTTCGGGTTGGCCTTGCCACCCGAGACCTTCATAATTTGTCCGACAAAAAATCCGAGCAGTGCCGTCTTGCCACCCCGATAGCCCTCGACCTCCTTCGGATTGGCGGCAATCACCTCGTCGACAATCTTTTCGATCGCCGCAGAATCGCTGACCTGAACCAATCCACGAGCATTGATGATCGCCATCGGCGGCTGTCCGGTCTCGAACATCTCCGCGAATATCACCTTCGCCAGCTTTCCGGAGATCGTCTGATCATCGATCAGACGAATCATCGCCCCTAAATTGGTGGCCGAGATCGGGCAGGAAGCGATCCCGAGCCGTGCCTGCTCAAGCGATTTGAACAGCTCGGAGAGGATCCAGTTGGACGCGAGAAGGTAATTTCCGCTCGCCTTACCAACCTCTTCAAAATAGTCTGCCAGTTCGCGCTGCGCGGTCAGTGTCCGTGCATGCTCATTCGGTAAACCGTAATCCTGAATGAAGCGGCGCCGCCGCGCTTCATATGGTTCCGGAAGCCCTGCCCGCAACTCATCGATCCACGCCTGACTGACCTCGATCGGCGGCAGGTCGGGATCGGGAAAATAACGGTAGTCGTGCGCGTCCTCTTTCGTCCGCATCGTGTAGGTCGCACCTTCATTCTCATTCCAGAGACGCGTCTCCTGAACTATCTTCCCCCCGGTCTCGAGCACTGCTATCTGACGGCTTATCTCAAAATCGATCGCCTTCTGCAGAAATCGAAGGGAGTTGACGTTCTTGATCTCGACCTTTGTGCCCAGCTTCTGCTCACCACGCAGCCTGACAGAGACGTTCGCGTCGCACCGCAGATTGCCCTTCTCCATATTGCCGTCACAGGCGTCAACATTCTGGAGCGTCTGCCGCAGGAAGCTGACATAGTCATACGCTTCCCAACTCGAACGGAAATCGGGCTCGCTGACGATCTCGAGCAGCGGTGTCCCGGCACGATTAAGATTGACGTACGACTTGTCCGGGCTTCCAATGTCGTGGATCGACTTCCCGGCGTCCTCTTCGAGGTGGGCCCGTGTCACCCCAAAGCGCTTCACCTTCCATTCGATTGGCGCGCCACCGTCATCCCGCTCGCTCGTCTCGATCTCGACGACCCCATTCTCCGAAAATGGCCGGTCATACTGCGAAATCTGATAACCTTTCGGCAGATCAGGATAGAAGTAGTTCTTGCGTGCAAAGATCGAGACCGGACTGATCCGGAGATTCAGCGCCAGCGCCGCCCGCCCCGCGCAATAGATCACCTGACGATTGAGCACGGGAAGCGCCCCCGGCAGACCAAGGCAGACCGGGCAGGTGTTACTGTTCGGTTCCTGCCCGACTTCGGTCGAACAGGAACAGAAGATCTTCGACTCGGTCCGGAGCTGGGCGTGAACCTCCAGCCCGATGACCGCTTCCCATTTTTCTTTCACAAACGCTCTCCTTGGATCATCTTCTAATAGTTCTACCAGTTCTAATAGTTCTAATAGTTCTAATAGTTC
>JBEIMN010000451.1:0-3391 GCA_040378705.1 Acidobacteriota bacterium | reverse complement strand
GATTCGCGTGCTCTTGAAGGTGATCTCGGGATACTTCTCGACATCGAAAAAGTCGCTCGTGCGCAGGTGCTTGTCCCGCGCCTCGATCGCCGTGTCGACACTCGCCGCCTTCGCCGTAAAAGTCACCGACGACTCTCCGATCTTCTCGGAATTGTACTGAATCGACCCGGCAAAATCGCGAAAACGACCCGGAATATCATTGATCACGAGGTGACGCACGGTGAACCCGATCGTCGAATGCGCCGGATCAAGCGTATAGCTTCCTGATGGCGAAGGCTCTTCCGCGACTACCGGAAGCGCCCGCGAAGCACGCTCCGCCCGGCCGTCGACCTGATAGCCCTCAGAAACAACTACCACCAGCAAGGCGAGAACCACCAGGATCGTATGGATTGTCAGTCTTCTCTTCATATTGCCTGTTTTTCCTTTCAATGTTTTGATTACTGCGAAAATCAACCTATCTGGCGCGAGGCCGATCGAGCACCGGGAGAGGAAACAGCGTCGATGGCTCGTGATTAAGGGCCATGATCTTCTCAATTTTATCGACGATCGCCGGGTTGGCGGCGGCAAGATCAGTCTTCTCACCGGGGTCGCGCTCAAGGTCATAGAGTTCAATCCGGGTCCGGCCGCTAAGAATCCCCTGCCGAACGCCCTTCCAATTCCCCATCCGGACAGCCTGCTGACCACCATAGCCATTGAAGTCCCAGAACAGGTATTCGTGCCGGGGCTGACGACCACGACCAGTGAGAGTGGGAAGGAGGGTGCGCCCATCGCCTGGGTTCGCGTCTTCTCCGCCGGCGAGATCGGCCAGCGTTGGCAAAATATCATAGAAAGCGGCAGGCAGACTGGTCGTTCGGCCGTGGGCGATATGGCCCGGCCAGCGGGCGATGAGGGGAACGCGGATCCCGCCCTCGTAGACGCTTCCTTTCAGCCCGCGAAAGATACCAGCCGATTCGAAGAAGGCCGAATCGCTGCCTCCGAGTCGGTCGTAAGTCGGGCCATTGTCGCTCGTAAACAGAACGATCGTCTCCCGATCGAGTCCAAGATCCTTAATCGTCGTCAGAATTCTTCCAACGCTGCGATCCATCCTCGTCACCATCGCGGCATAGGCGGCACGCGGGTGAGGATGTGGGAGGTAGCCGTTCTTACCATCATAGGGCGGATCATCCCACTTACCGAGGTACTCATCGAGCGAGTCATCAGGAACCTGAAGCGCGAGGTGTGGGATGGTGAATGGAACATAGAGAAAGAATGGACGCGGCTGGTTGTCGCGGATAAAGCGGAGCGCCTCAGCCTCGATCAGGTCGTGTGAATACTGACGACCGGTGAGGCCACGCGTATTTCCTTCGAGCATCACCTTCTGATCATTGCGCCAGAGGTGTGTCGGATAGAAGTTGTGCGCCTGGCGCTGGCAGTTGTAACCGAAGAACTGATCAAAGCCCTGCCGATTCGGATCGCCCTCGGAACCGACAAAACCGAGTCCCCATTTACCAAAGGCCCCGGTCCGGTAGCCCCGCGCCCTGAGAACTTCAGCAATGGTCACGGTCGCGTCCGGGATCGGCGATTGCCCCTCGGGCTGGACCTCAATGTTATCGCGGATGTAGGCGTGACCACCGTGACGGCCAGTCATCAACACATACCGCGAGGGAGCGCAGACCGGGCTTCCGGAATAAAAGTTTGTGAAGCGCAGCCCCTCGGCCGCCATCCGGTCGAGGTGGGGCGTGCGAATCTTCTTCTGTCCGTAACTGCCCAGTTCAGCATAGCCAAGATCGTCGGCGACAATAAGAACGATATTGGGTGGCCGCCGGCTGACGGTCGGCCCCAGTGCCTGTGCCCCCTGATCTCCGCCGCCGGAGAGGAGCAAAAGGATGAGAATGAGGATGGCGATCTTCGGTTTCATGCGGTTCCTTTCAGATCAGGCCGGATACTAATCAATACTGATTGGGCTTTTCGAGCGACTGCTGGGTGAAGAGATCATCCTTCAGGCCGGTATTGAAGCGGACCTCCTCGATGAAGAGGACGGTACGTGTATTATCGACCGGCGAGGACATCTCAAGATTGCGGGCGACCCAGATGCCGGAGATCTTCTCGAGCTGGCTCGCCTTGAGAATCCGTAATCGCTGCCCGTTACGATCGTACATCTCGACCAGTGTCGCGTAGGGCAGATCCTGCGGTACCCAGAGGTAGATCCAGGCATACTGGGAGCGATCGGCCGCGACCGGGCGCGCCTCGATCTTCCAGGTCCGCCGGCCATCGATAACCTCACCCTCGCCGATGAGACGATAACTGAAGTCATCGAGAACACGCTCCCCCATATCCTCGTTGGTGAAATCTGTCCCAAGGAAACGTTGGCGCCGTTCCTGGGCGGCGATCCGGCGAACTCGCTGGATCGCCGGAGTGTACATCCACTGCCGGTCAGCCGTTCCACCAATATTGAGCGAGAGCAGCCCGACTCCACGAACCTCCGCCGGGTCAAAGAATCGAAGCAGTGTCCGGCTGTTTCCAAGCGAACCCAGTTTCCGAAAATGGAACTTCTTGCGACGGAGTGTTCCCTTTTTATCGTAGACATCCATCACCGCACGCCAGCTTGTGTCACGGCTGTTGTCCTGTTTGTAGACCGCTTCCATAACTGCGCGTGCGTCTGGCTGTGCGTCTGAAGTAGCCGCAAACAAGGCGGGCCAGAGAATCAGTGTAAGCATAATGGCGTTTATCATAATCTTCATTCGTACCCAATAGCCTCGACAACATTGAGATTGACCGCCTTGCGTGCCGGCCACCAGGCGGCGAGAAGCGAGACGATAATAGTCAACGGCAGTGCGATGAGGATCATCAGCACTGGAAAATGGAAGGGAACCGTAAATCCACCAACCATGGTCGCGGCCGTCCGCACCAGAAACCAGGTATTCATCATCCCGGCGAGTGTGCCACTTATCACCCCGACAATGGCCATGACCGCCGCTTCGAGCAGGACCATCCGACGTATCTGCCGGCGAAGCCCGCCGATCGCCCGCAGCACACCCAGCTCCCGCTGCCGCTCGGCGATCGAGATTATCAGCGTATTGATAATCCCAAGGACGGCAATGATCACGGCAACCGCCGTCTGCATATAATTGATGAGAAAGAAACCATCGATCAGTTCGAGCACCCATTTCCGATACTCGGTATTGGTATAGATAAATGCACGATGCTGCCCACGGATCACCTGCTGAATCTGGTTACGTATTGCCGCAACGGCTCCCGGATCGGATTTCAGCGATTGTTCGAGATTGACATCGATGAGATCGACCGCCGAGTCGTTCCAGTATTCACGATAGACGCGCCGATCAAGGAAGACGGCCCCCTTCTCAGAGGTATAGTCATCGATGATCCCGACGATCGGGCGCTCAAAGGGGCG
>JBEIMN010000450.1:0-3399 GCA_040378705.1 Acidobacteriota bacterium | reverse complement strand
GCTATCCTCGTCGCCAATGACGCTCGAAAGACCCATTTCGTAGATTGCGAGGGTCGCGGCAAACCTGACCAGAATCGCGATGACGAAGAGCTTGACCTGATTGTGACGAGTCTGGACGTGCGTCCGGGTCTGCGATATCAGCCAGACCCCGCCCATCAGCATCACGACAAAGAATAAGAGTCCCGGTATCAGGTCGTTTTGATTTGTGTTTCCCATAGACCGATCTCTAAAATTCCGATTTCAGGTCCGACTATATTTCTATCTTATATTACTGTCGCTTGGGCGCAGACTGCTGTAAGCGTTCAGATAGCGCGGCCCCCCGACGGTATGAAGATCAAAGTAGCGTTTCGCGGTCTCCCGACAGCGCGCCGCGAGTGTCGGATCGGCCATCAATGTCAGGAGCTGCTCAACCGCTTCGCGGTAGCCGGAGTCACTCAGATCACGGACAATGACCCCGGTGTGGCTACTTTCGATGATCATATCAGTATCTCCGATGCCCGAGTTGGAAATTACGGGGATTCCGGCCGCGAGATACTCGGGGATCTTGGTTGGGGAGGCAGCAATCTGTGAAAATGTCGGCAGACGAAATGAGAGGCCAACCTTCGCCCGCCGGAGGTATTCAGGGATCTCGGCGGGTGTGGCCGATCCGATCGTAAACTGTCGGTCAGCGAGACCGGCCTGCCGCAGCCGTGCCGCGGCCGCTTCGGGTGAAGAAGCGGTGAGAATGCGCAATCTTGCACCGGGTTGGTGGTGAACCAGTGTCAGGAAGAAGGCTGCCATCTCATCGAGCAGGTAGAGTCCGGTCACCGAACCGGCATAGACCAGTTCAAAATCGCTCTCCACCGTTGAATTGGGTGGTGTTGTTGGAGATGGCTCTTCCAAACGGAATCTTTCCTGATCGATGCAGCACGGAATGACGCTAATCCGCTCGAGTGGCCGGAGTCTACGCTCGAGAATCCATTGCCGCATGCTCCTGGTCAGGACGACGAGCCAGTCTGAACGCCGAAATCCGGCCATCTCAAGCCATTTCATGACACGGTAGACTATCGAGCCACGTCGCCAGACACCGGCATCGACATATTCATCAGCGATAAGCCCGCGCAGATCGAAGATGACCGCCGCGCCGGTCAGCGGCCTCGCCAGCATGGCCATGGCGAGCGGAACGTGGGATCGTGCGTGCAGAATATCGATCCTCCGGCTGGCGTTGATTCGACAGATCGTCCACAGCCCGACCAGGATATCCCAGATTGTCGCCGGCAACGAAGGGCGCTTGTGGTATTTCAACGCCCGCCATTCGATGCCGTCGGCGGCAAGCTTCTCACGCCAGCCGGCGACTTGATCGGGCTCCGGCATGTCCGGCTCGAAGGTGAGAAGCAACATCTCGTTCCCACCCCGCGCCAGCTCACGCAGGTATGGCAGAACCTGCGTCTGAACCAGTGGCTCACGCAATCCGAAATAGCAGAGATAGAGGGATCTCATCGACTCCCCTTCCCATTTAGCCCCATTTAGACTGGCCGGACTGGCCGGACTGGCCGGACTGGCCTGACTGGCCTGACTGGCCTGACTGGCCTGACTAGCCGGATTGATGGGCGGGGCAGCCTCAGGGCGATTGGTCATCAGGGCTTTCAGCCATCCGGTAAAGGTCGCGAGATCGATCACAAGCAGGATCAGGGCGACGAGGCCAATCCGCATCGGATTGAGCACCCAGGCGCGGCCGTGCGACTCACGTCGCAAACTGATACTCCGCACCGCGCGGGCCAGAAAACCGGCGACCGGCAGCAAGCTCCACCAGCCAGCCCTGCCCCACGGGCTAAAGCCAAAGATAGCCGGAAGCAGAAGAACGATTCCGATCAGGTACTGGCGAGCAACACCGTAATGCCAGTGTCGCGCCATCCCCGCCCAGACGTTGTGTTTTGAGTAGAGGCTGAATTTTCTGAAGGTGGCGAGCAGGCCGGGCCGTAATTCCCAGCGGACCGTCGCCAGCGGCGCCCAGCCGACAAGGCAGCCTTTGCGCTCGATCCGTTCGAAAAAGATGAGATCCTCGGCTGCACGCCAGGCTGGAAAGCCCCCAACCTCTTTCCAGACCGAGCGACGAAGAAGCATCGACGCCGTCGAGGGGCCGCGCATCGGGGTCAGATCACGCGCCGACCGACGCACACTCTTCACCGGGACATAGGCGAGCGCCGCGCACTGATCGAAGAAGCCTCCAATGATCGGCTCATAATTTCCATAAACAACATCGAGTAACGGCCGGGCGAGAACCTCATCGTAGAGCCGTTCGAGCCATTGTGAATCGAGCAGGGTTCCGGCATCGGTCAGTGCGACCCAGTCGGTGCTCGCCGCTTCGATCCCGATATTTCGCCCCTCTCCGGGCATCGCCCCACCACTCTCGATAATCTTCACCCGCTGATCGTTGCCGGCGAGACTGCGGAGCTGCTCAATTGTCCGATCTGTGCTCCCACCGTCGACAAAGATGATCGTCCCCGGTTGCGTTGTCTGTGCAACAATCGTCCGCCAGAGGCGGTCGAGCGTTTCGACCTCGTTTCGAACCGGAATGACAAGCGTGATACCGCAGTCGTTCTTCAAGACCGGATGCCTCCCGAAACTGCCCTGACCAGTCGCCGCAGGCACCCCCACCAGGGTCGATGCCCAAGGCTCTCCGGATGGATCAGCGCCGCGATTACGAGCTCGCGGAGCGAGTCGACCAGCTCCCCCCGCTCACTTGCAGCGTAGGAGAGACGCAGACGCCGAGTCGCCTCGACCAGTCGCTGCTCCCCCGCCCCAAGCCTTTTCAAATACCTGCCGGCAAGCAGGTCGAACTCCGCCTCGAATTTTGAACTTTCGCTGACCGTCTTGCTTGCCTCGTGCAGCCGATAGGCGGCAAGCGGATGCGGAAGATATTCGCAGCGCCTGCCATCCAGCAGAAGTCTCAGATAGAGATCGTGATCGAAACAATAGTTGAGCGTATCATCAAAGCTGATCGCAAAGGCTGCGCGCCGCCAGAACATTCCAGGCTGTGGAGCATGCGTCTCCCAGGCCAGCGCACGCCCTGGCGTCGTTGGAACTTTTGCGTGATAGAGTGTTGTCGGGTGCCCCTTCCCAAAAAATATCGTGTCCCCGCAAACCCAGTCACATTCCGGATGTGACTCGAAGTAGTCAGCAATCAGCGACAAGGCTCCCGGCAGATAGAGATCATCACTGTTGATGAAGGCGCAGATGTCACCCGTCGCCCGCGCAAATCCCTTGTTGAGCGCATCGACCTGCCCACGATCGGGCTCACTGACCCACCAGGCGAGCCTCTCCTGATAGCGTTCGATGATCCCCCGGCTGCCATCACCACTACCACCATCGACAATGATGTACTCCAGATTCTCGTATCCCTGATCGAGGACTGAAAGT
>JBEIMN010000449.1:0-3403 GCA_040378705.1 Acidobacteriota bacterium | reverse complement strand
CTCATCGCGGTCTGCCCTGATCCCTCAAACTACCACTGTGAGCGCCGATGGGATGGCTTCAAGCGATTCACAGTGAACGGTCATCACCTCACCATCGATCATGATGTCGATTGGCGCACGAAAGTCGAAATCGATTCTCCGTGCACGACCCTGCCAGATCAGCGGATGCGCGACGTGTGAGCCGTCATAACATTTCGGAAAATTACGGATGAAATCGAAGCGGTCTGCCGACCAGCGGACGATCTCGATCTGGCCATCACCAATATCGGCGTTCGGCGCAAGCATCATGTGCCCGCCGGTAAATTTACTGTTGTTGAAGATCAGCAGCGCCGTTGGCGGAGTGTCGGGCTGAAGCACACCGTCGATCTTCAACTGATAGACGCGCTTCTCGAAGCTCGCGAGGCAGAGCAGAACCGACAGACCGTAGCCGGCGGCGCCGAGCGGCTTGAAACGCTGGTTGGCCATGGTGCAGACGTTGGCGACAAACCCAAGGCTCAGGATGTTGATGTAAAAGATCTCGCCATCCCGGTGCTTGAGCCTGATCACGTCGCACGGGCGGCGCCGACCCTCCGCCAGCGCATTCAGTGTGTACTCCGCTCCCTCGTTGGTGAAGTCGCGTAAAAATGAGTTGCCGGTTCCAAGCGGCAGGAAGCCAAGTACCGGGCGCTCTTCCGGATTTATTCCTGGCCCTACTGGCCCTACTGGCCCCGCCGCCTCCGGGAAAAGCCCGTTGACGATCTCAAAGGATGTCCCGTCACCGCCAACCGCGATGAATTTACGGTAGCCGTCGCGCCAGGCTCCGCGTACGATCTCTGTCGCGTGGCCGGCCCGCTCTGTCTTCGCCACCTCAAAGCCGATCCCGGCCCGGCGCAGCCTGTCAAGCGCCGGTTCGAGCAGCTTTCCGCATTTACCGAAACCCGCCGCCGGATTGACTATTGCCAGATACTCTTTCTTCATCGATTTCTGTCTTCTCCTGCCTTAATCTGGCTTAATCTGTCTTAACCTGATGGGGACTCTGTGGTCATTGGACGACGGCCCGGGAAGTCGCGCCAATCAGAGCTCACGGAGTGCTTCCGTTCGATCCATCCGCACTCGAATCTCTTCGGCGAGGGCCACCCGCTTGATCTTCATCGAAGCGGTCCGTGGAAAATCGGTCTCGACAAGCACATAGCCACTGACCCGTTTGTAATTGAGCAGGCGGCTATTACGCTGCCGGATCTCGTCAGTCAGCGCATCTGTCATCTCGTGCCCCTCCTCCAAACGCAGCATCAGCACCAGCTTTTCGCCCATCATCGACCGCTCCGGCCAGATATAGTTGGCGGCGAAGACGCAGAACTCCTTCACCGGCAGACCCGCGAAGACACTCTCGATATCCTCCGGGTAGACGTTCTTCCCCTCCTCGGTGACGATCATATTCTTCAATCGACCGAGAAGCTGAAGGTGGCCCATCTCGTCAAACCTGCCCAGATCTCCGGTCTGGAGCCAGCCATCGATGATCGTCTCCGCCGTCAGTTCCGGATCGTCAAGGTAGTGAGACATGACCGTTTTTCCGCGGACGACCACCTCACCTACCCCCTCTTTGTCCGGATTCTTGATCTTCATTTCGACACCGGGCAGCGGCTTGCCAACGGTGTCACACCGAAAAGGCCGGAAATCGTTGAGCGTCAGCGCCGTTCCCCCTTCGGTCAGACCGTAGCCGTTTCCGACCTGGATTCCAAGGTCGTAGAAGAACTGGAGCATCGCCGGATCGGAGAATGCCCCACCAGTGAATATTGCCCGCAGCTCACCACCAAACGCGGCGTGAACCTGCGACAGCAGCCGGCGACTCAGCTCAATATGCGGTTGGCTCTTCGTCAGCCGGATATTGAGCCAGCGGAGCAGGTTGAAGACGGCCCGCTTCAATGGCGGAAGCTCCGCAAAACGCTGCTCGAGCCCCGTCTGCAGATTCCTGAGAATCAACGGAACGAGGGCGACATAAGTGATTCTGAATCTCGTGAACGCCTCGCGCACATACTCTGGTCGGAGCGTCCGCAGATGGACGACGGCGGCGCCACAGACGAACGGTCCAATGAATCCGACCATGAAGTCGATGGCGTGATTGGTCGGCAGGATGCTCAGATACCGAACTCCGGGCCAGAAAGGATAGAGTGAAGTCAGTGAGACGCACTGTTCGAGATAGTTCTCGTGCGTCATCACGCACCCCTTCGGCCTCCCCCCAGTCCCTGAAGAGTAGACGATGCAGGCCCAGTCCCGGCGGTGTCGCGTAACCTGACCATCGGGCACTGCCCCTCTGGCCGCTTCCCAGATCACCGCCCCAAGTGGATCGGCGTTCCGCGGAAGATCGGTGATGATCGCAAGCCGCAACGCGAGAGTCCCCGACTCCTTCCGCGTTCGATACTCGGCTGTCTGTGTCAGCGCCCGCCAGAAATGGTATTCCGTCACCAGAATCTCCGCCCGACTGTGCGCCAGAATTGCGACGTGCTCATCCGCGTTCAACTTATAGTCGATTGGAACCAGCACCCCGCCGCGATTGAAGATTGCGTACGCTGCCATCAACCACTTCGACTGGTTGGTCATGATGATCGCTGCTCGCGAATCCGGACCAAAGCCGCGCTCATTGAAAAATCCAGCGAGCGGCAGCGTCGCTTCCCGAAACTGACCATATGTAAGTCGGTGATTTTCTCGCTCACGATCCGCCTCGATCAGGCAGGTCTCGGTCGAAAATTTCTCCAACGCCTCGGTCAGCGCCGTTCCAATTGATTGGTGTCGATCCAGGTCGATCATTGTGACCGGTGGTCTGTTGGCCATTGCTTTTAGTGAAATGGAGGTCGATAAATCTGTTTGCCGGGACACGCCGTTTTTGCCCCGATGCCACGTGCTCTTATTGTCGATCAGATGCGCGATTGTATGCGCTCGGCCAGAGTCTGGAAATCGCTTACCCCCTGGACCTCATAGTCTGGCAGCTCGACCTGAAAATGGTTCTCGAGCCGCGTCAGCAGCTCGAGCGCCTGCAGACTGTTGATCCCCAGCGTTCGAAAGAAGTCATCACCCGCCGAAAGGCTCGATTTATCAACCTTGAAATGGACTGAGGCAAGGCTCAGCACCTCATCCACGATCTCTTCGATGGTTCGCAATTTGTTCTCTCCCTTCCAGTCCCGATCAGTAAGCCCACCGCGCCAGCAGTGATCCCGAAGTGAAGCCGGCGCCGACCGCCGCGAAGAGTACGAGATCACCCTTCTTCAGCTTGCCGGATTCGATCGCATCGCCGATTGCAAGCGGTATCGTCGCCGCCGTCGTATTGCCGTATTTGTGGATATTCCTGATCACCTTGTCATCGGATATTCCAATCTTCGCCGCCGTCGCGTTGATGATTCTCAGATTGGCCTGATGTGCAATGAAGCAT
>JBEIMN010000448.1:0-3411 GCA_040378705.1 Acidobacteriota bacterium | reverse complement strand
TCAGATATTCAAGGTTGGTCGTCAAACGAGCGAGATCGATCTCAAGCTGTGCGCGCTCCTCACGAATCCTCGTCGATTCGTCCCGCGCGAGCCGCAATGTCATCTCGATCTGATCATACTGCTCGCGCGCCGCCATCAGCTGCAGACTCCGCTCCTCAAGCTCAAGCCCCAGCGTCTCCTGCTGCGCCAGCAGCTTCACCTGCTGCTCACGTGCAGTCTCCAACGTCAGCCGTGCCTGCTGCACCGTCTCGTTGATCTCGAGCGATTCGAATTCAAGTCGGCCAAGCCTGTTCTTGAGCTCCTGTGTCTCACTTTCAAGCCGGCGCAGATCGTTCTGGTAACCGCGTCGGCGCTCACTGCGCGCCGCAAATTCAGCCCGCCCCCTCGAGAGCTCCTGCGAACGAGACTCTGACTGGCGCCGGAATTCTGCTACCTCTTCCTGCGCCGCCGCGACCTCACTCTCCGCCTTCGCCCGTCCAGTCTCTGCATTGGCCATCTCCACGACGGCATGGGCAAGGCGCGACTCGAAGTCATCCTTCTCAATCATCGCCTGCTCCATCTCCTGCTCAACGACACGAATGTGCGTCCCGGCCCGCTCGCGCTCGCGATTGCACTGCAATAACTGCTCGCGAAGCACTGCCAACTGCTTGTCGGTCTGTCGCAGCTCACCATCAAGCCGGCGCTGCTCCTCCTCACCATGCTGGACCTCGTGGCGAACCTCGTCCAGCTGGAGCTCCGTGCGCGAGGCATCCTCTTCGAGCGCCTCCAGTTTAGTCGTCAGGTCCTCGATCTCACGCTTCAGCGCCAGTACCCCAACCGCCTTCTCTCCACGACTCCCACCCGTCACCAAACGGCCACCCACCAGCCGCTCACCCGTATTCGTCACCAGCGTCGATCCCGATACGACCTCTGATCCGCTCCCGACCGTAAAAGCCTCAACCCCGGAAACCACACGCGCACTCGCCAGTCCGGGCAGCGCCAATCTGAACGCGGCTGAAAATTCCGGCTTGAGCCCAAGGATCGCACCAAGCGTCCGGTAATCACCAGCATCGGCCGCCTGGCTCCCGCCCTGACTTGCCGATGTCGAATCAACCACCAGAAAAGTAGCCCGTCCTGCCCCCTCAGCGTTCAGAAAGCTGATCGCCCCAAGCGCATCCCCGACCGATGGGACGACGACATACTGCAGCTCCTCTCGTAGCGCAGTCTCGATCATCACCTCATCACTCGAAGCCACCTTCACGAAATCGGCCAGCGTTCCAAGAATGTTGAAGCCATACTTTGACTTGTCACGCCTGACCAGCGCCTGCACCGCTTCAGAAAAATAGGCCCGGCGCTGATCGAGCTCATTGAGCGACCGGAGCCGCTGCTCCGTCGCCGTCAACTCCCGTTGAAATATGGCCAGTCGCTTCTGAAGCTCTTCCCGGGTCTGCCGCTGCACCGCCAAAGCAGCTGTCACTCCCTCGAGCCGATTTCCGGTCTCTTCATGCCTCAGCTCAAACTCGGCAACCTGCTGCTGCAGATTTTCAAACTTCTCATTCGCGTTCTCTGACTGCTCGTGCGCGCGCTGCTTCTCGACCGTCAGCCCCTGCAAACGGTCTGTGCTCCGGTGGACCGACTCTGAAAACTGTCGCTGCAATTGACGCCAGCGCTCGAGTACCGTCAACGTCTCATATGCGGACTTCCGCCTCTCTTCCAGCAGTTGCTCCGCTCCCTGCTCTTGCTGTGTCCGTACCCGATGCTCTTCTTCGGCGGCAGTCAGAATCCGGCTCTCCCGATTTATCTCCTCCTCCACCGATTGCAGCTCCGTCCGAAGCCGTACCACCTCCAACTCGAGAAACGTCCGCCGCTCGTTGATCGATAACTGTTCCTGATCCGTCTGCGCGCGCCTTGAACTGAGTGTCTGGATCTGATCCTGCAAAAAGGCCGCCTGCTGCCGAACCCGCTCGACCTCGATATCAATCCCGGAAGCGATCTGCCGCGCCTCGTTGAGCGTGGTCTCAGCCGCACGCGCAATCTGGGTGACGGTCGTCTGCTCAGTCTCCAATCGCTGCCGCTCCGTATTGACCTCCGCCTCCCGCTCAATCATCCGCACCAGATTCTCCTGCCGCTCGATTATCGACTGGTTGGTGACCCGATAATCGACGACGAAGATCGCACGCATCAGATCGCGCATCTCCTGCTGGAGCTTCCTGAACCGACGCGCCTTGCCGGCCTGACGCCGCAGGCTGTTCTGCTGCCGCTCGATCTCAATCAGAATGTCGTTGATTCTCGACAGATTCTGCCGCGCCCCATCCAGCTTCATCTCCGCCGCATGCTGCCGCATTTTGAACTTAGAAACGCCCGCCGCCTCCTCGATCAGCGATCGCCGGTCGAGCGGCTTCGCCGAGAGAACCTGGCCGATTCGCCCCTGCTCGATGATCGCATAATGCGCGCCACCCAGCCCCGTCCCGGAGAAGAGGTCCTGGACGTCTCGCAACCGGCACTGCCGGCCGTTCATCTCGTACTCACTCTCTCCCGTCCGATAGAGGCGTCGCCCAATGGTGATGTGCTCCCCTTCAGAAAAGAGACGCGGAATTCCCGGCACTGTGGTTCGCTTCTTCTTCTTTCCCTCCGCCTTGCTTTCAGCCGCCACCTGCTCAACTGGAACGGCAATGGCCTCGTCACCCGCCGCCACCGGGCTCAAGCCCGCTGTATCCGCGACAGTCGAATCGGCCGAATCTCCAGCGGCTGAAGATTCTGGCTCCACGGTGCGCTCCGCCTCGGAATTTTCAGCCTCACCCCCTGCCTGAACCTCAGTTGCCTGAACCTCAGTTGCCTGAATCCCCTGCGCCAGAAGATCAGACTGCGGCGTGTCGGCTCTGATCTCGAATGTCTCGCGGACAATCATCGTCAACATCACTTCAGCCAAACCCGATGGCTGCCGGTTGCGACTCCCCTGAAAGATGACATCCTCCATCTTTCCACCGCGAAGCGCCTTCGCACGCTGCTCTCCGATGACCCAACTGATCGCGTCGGCGACGTTGCTCTTTCCGCACCCATTCGGCCCGACAACGGCCGTTATCCCCTCCTCGTCGAAGAGAATCTCGGTTGGATCGCAGAAAGATTTGAAACCCTGGATGAATAGCTTTTCGATTCTGAGCATTTTATTTTATAAAAACCACAATTGGTTGCGCTTAAAATAATTGATCGCGCACTATAATGTAGCATTGTGGCAGGTGTCAAGACTGCCCTCCGCGCATCCGCCGCCACGTGAGTCCAACGACAGGACGATCGCATTTTAAGAGTCAGGATTCGGGCTGGGTGCGCGGACCTCCGGTCCGCATGTTTTTTGCACAGAGCCCCTTTGAGACAAGACGGCGCGGAGAGACTGCTGAGTCGCGCTGAGTGGCCTTGATGAAAGGTGAAGACATG
>JBEIMN010000447.1:0-3420 GCA_040378705.1 Acidobacteriota bacterium | reverse complement strand
TCCGATCCCCCCATCGCTCGAGACCATCACCCAGGGCTGGCGGTAGAAGGCGCGAATATCCTCATCCTTCATCGACTTGCAGACGACACCTGCCCCACCGTCACGGACGATTTTGATGTAGGTGTCGACTGGAGTCGTTCCTTCGCGACTCGCGATCTGGGCGAGAGTCAGCCCCTCGAAATCGCGATGGGCACGGCAACTGGTAACCATAATATTGGCCGCACCACCAACATCATCAAGCCCTTTTTTGACGGCGACAGGGTCATCGTGGCGTCGCGAGGGAACGAGCACCGTAATTGTCGATGACCAGGCATCGTACGGATAACAATCAGCGGTCACATCGACGCCAGCACGACGTGCCTCATCGATGACACGTATCGCCTCGGCGGCCTTTCCCCAGACGCCGACGGTTCCCAGCTTGATATGTGAGATCTGTACCGGAATTTCTGCTTCGCGTCCAATCCGGATCGCCTCGCGAAAGGCGTCGAGCGCGAGATCGGCCTCGTCGCGAACGTGGCTCATGTAGATGCCGTGATGCTTTCCGGCGACCCGCGCGAGGGCGATGACCTCTTCGGTTGTGGCCGGATTACCGACATCATATTCGAGTCCGGAAGAGAGCCCGATCGCCCCTTCCTTCATTGCACGCTCAACGAGTTCAGCCATTTTCGCGACTTCGCCAGGGGTAGCGACGCGTTTGAAATCATCGCCAAGAACCTGCCGGCGAACTGTCGCATGGCCGATAAAGGTGAGGACATTGGTCGAGAGCTTCTGTTTACGACACCAGAGCAGATAGTCTGCGATCGGCCAGGGAGATCCGCCATCCGGGCCAACGGCAAGCGTCGTGATTCCCTGCAGGATCTGGCTGCGTGCCGACGGGTCGCTGGCAAAGCCACGCTCGGAATGGTTGTGAATATCGATGAATCCGGGAGCGAGGACCTGACCACGGGCATCGAGAGTTCGTTCACCTTGCCGGCGGGTCAATTTTCCAGTCTCGACAATCCGGTCACCGTCGATGCGAAGATCGGCTACTCGGCCAGCCGTCCCGGTTCCATCAATGATCAGCCCGCCACTGATGAGCAGTTTTTCGGGGCGGGCCGGCTGGGCCATTACCGTCAAAACCATCAGACTCAGAATTAGCGCGATAAGTGAAGTTCTCAAGATCTGCTTCATATCACAGTTCCCCGATCAGATATGCCTGGATTAAAAACAAGGTCGCGAGGCTCAACCCGCGACAGGATAACTTTTCAGTAAACGCTTTTCAGCAAACATCAGTATGCAGAGCGCGGCAATGATTGGCGCGCCGTCGTATTCTAGGTCAGGCTCAATGGTGCTATGATACAGCATCGCGTGAAAAATGCACTTTATCTCGCAACCTCGCGATTGATGAGCTGTTGAAAAATTTCCATTAGGGCGGTTGCTGTTTGGCAGTGATGATCAAGGTTGCGGCGATTGCCAGTTCCGTATTTGAATGGCTACCTATGTTTAAATATCTTTCATATTCGAGTCGGACAATTCGCGAAGGAAGTGCCCGGGAACCTATCCTGAGTAAAGATTGGCGAGACAACTGGCGAAATGGCTCGCCCAACGGTCGAAAAGCCCGGAGCTGCCTGAAGCTGGCAATTGCGCTGCTGGCGCTGAGCGGAAATGGCTGCCGCTGGACTGGTTCATTTTTTGAGAAAAAGGAGCCGCTTCTCTTCTCCGGGACGGTCGAGCAGCAGGAGACACGAGTCGGATCAAAGGTTGGGGGCCGTGTAGTCGAGGTGCTCGTGCACGAGGGTGAGAAGATTCAACCTGGCCAGCCGATGGTAAAATTCGATGTCTCCGAGCTGGCAGCCCTGCTCGCACAGGCGGAGGCGCGTGCCGAACAGCAGCTGTTACGGCTGACGAAGCTCGAGAGCGGATCGCGCCGCGAAGAGAAGGCGCAGGCGAAGGCGGCGGCCGAGTCACTGCGCGCGACACTTGACGCAGTTCGCAACTGGCCGCACCAGGAGGAGACGGCACAGGCGCGATCTTCAGTTCTGGCAGCGGAGGCTGATCGTGACAATCTGCGAGTCGTCTTCCAGCGCCTTCAAAAACTGCGCGAGACTGGGGACGTCTCCCAGCAGGAATTCGACGGAGCACGGTACAGACTGGATCAGTCGCTGGCACGCGTCGAGATCGAGAAGCGTCGGCTCGAGTTGTTGCTCCACGGAAGCCGACCGGAGGAGATACGTGCGGCGGAGGAGCGATACCGGCAGGCGCAGGAGGCTGAACGGCTCGTCATTGCCGGGCCACGGTCTGAGGAGATTGCGGATGCACGTGCTCAACTCGCGGAGGCGCGCGCACGTGTCGATCAGATCAGGATTCAGATGAATGAGGGAACCGTAGTCGCGCCGGCACGTTCGATCATCGAACTGCTTCCGGTCAGACCCGGGGACCTCCTTGCACCGGGGCAGGTCGTCGCGCGCCTGCTCGAGGAGGGGCGTGTCTGGGTCAGAATATATGTACCGGAACCGCGACTGGGCGAGGTGAAGGTCGGCCAGCAGGTGCAGATCCGCATCGACACCTTTCCCGACCGGAGCTTCCGTGGCTCGATCGAACAGATAAATTCGCAGGGCGAGTTCACTCCGCGCAACATTCAGAGCCGTGATGAGCGCAACCACCAGGTCTTCGGGGTCAAAGTTCACATCGAAGACTCATCGGGAGCCATCAAATCGGGAATGGCGGCGGAGGTGACCATCGGGCAGGGTGCTCCAATGGTTAGCCTCGGGCCTTCACCTTCGCCCCAATCTCCGTTTACAGGATCAACGCTCGAGACCAGACTGAATTGAGTCCGCATATGGCAGCCATCTCAACCGATCAACTGACGGTAAAATTTGGTGATTTCACCGCCGTCGACCGGGTCACGATCAAGGTCGATGAGGGTGAGATCTATGGTTTTCTCGGACCAAACGGATCGGGCAAGACGACACTGATCAAGACACTCTGCGGCCTGATCCCACCATCGGCAGGTACTGGCGCCGTCCTTGGATTCGACTGCGTTCGTGAATCGGATGATATCAGACAGCGTGTCGGCTATATGTCGCAGAATTTCAGCCTCTATCAGGATCTGACCGTCCGCGAAAATATCGATTTTTATGCCGGGGTGTATGGCCTGCACGGCAAATATCTGGCGCGACGCCGTGACGACGCGATTGCCATGACCCACCTTGCCCCGTATCTCGACCGCCGGGCCGGCCGGCTCTCTGGCGGATGGAAGCAGCGGCTCGCACTGGCCTGCGCCTTCATTCACGAACCACGGCTGCTCTTCCTCGACGAGCCGACGGCGGGAATCGATCCGGTTGCGCGACGCGATCTTTGGGACCTTCTCTTCCAGCTATCGAGCCAGGGTGTGACCTTTTTCGTGACCACTCATTACATGGACGAAGAGGAGCGATGTGG
>JBEIMN010000446.1:0-3432 GCA_040378705.1 Acidobacteriota bacterium | reverse complement strand
GTCATCCATCTGTCCGGGACCGAAAGTGCCGGCATTGAGCGGGCCAGCGACAAACTCCCAGAAGGGGAGAAAGTCTTTGAAGCGGGCCTGCTGCGGGTCATAGTAGTGTGCCGCGGCGTAGTGAACATCGGCGGTGACCCAGATGAGATTGCGGATCTGGTTCTTCCTGATGAAACTGAGCAGGCCGGCGATCTCGAGTTCTCGTCCGAGCGGGGGCCCGTCACCGTTGGCAACTGCCTCAAATCGCCCACCGCTGTCACCGACGATCAATCCGAGCGGCATGTCACTGGCGATCACCTTCCAGGTTGCAGTTGAGCGGAGGAGCCGCTCTTTGATCCAGCGGATCTGTTCGTTGCCGAGAAAAGCGGTCTCTGCGTTCATCCCCGTCTGGCGGTTCGGGGTATTTGGTCCGCGGTAACTCCGTTCATCGAGCATCAGCACTTCGAGGGATGGCCCGTAGGAGAAGGCACGGTAGATGCGTTCAGGATCAAGGGGGTCGAAGCGGAGTGGCAGGTAGTCGAGGAATGCACGTCGTGCCCGCGCCGCCAGCAGGTCGACGCTTTTCACCGTGTAGCGCGGGTCCTCATCCATCCTCTTTCCCGGATACCAGTTGTTGAGTACCTCGTGATCGTCCCACTGGGCAAGGATTGGCACTTCGGCATTGAAGCGCCGGAGCGGCTCGTCGAGCAGATTATAGCGGTAGTTTCCACGGAATTCGTCGAGCGTTTCGGCGACCTTCGACTTTTCCGGCGTCGTTAGATTTTTCCAGCGACTGCCGTCATCGAGTATCACCTCGGGCTGAATCAGATTGTCGGCGTAGATGGTGTCACCCGAGTGGATGAAGAAGTCTGGCTGCGTCCGGCGCATCGACTCAAATATCTTCATGCCTCCGAATTCAGGATTGATTCCCCAGCCCTGGCCACAGACATCGCCACCCCAGACAAACGAGAGGTCACGTTTCCGGGTGGGGGGCAGGTTGAAGCTTCCGGTCACCGGCTCACTGGTGACGCGGCTGTTTTCGAGATCTTCAAAGCTGGCGCGATAAAATATCTTTTGTCCGCGTGGAAGCCCTGTCAGATCGACACGCGCCGTAAAGTCGGAACTCTCGATCGCCGCCGGCCCGACGATCCGGCGCGCGTCGGCCATCGATTCGCGCGTGCTGTAATCGACGATCAGCCGCGCTGGCCGATCGGCCCTGCTCCAGATGATTGCACGGTCGGACAGGATGTCGCCGCACTGGACGCCGGATGTTATTCGAGGTCGGCTCTGCAGCCAGGGAAGAATCGCCGGAAAGGCCCCAATGCCGCCCGCCGCCGCTGCGGATCTCGTCAGAAATTCGCGTCGCTTTACCATTTCGATTCCTGTTCACCTGCCCACGATTCGAACTGTTCACGGCTTCGATTGAGCACAATCCGGTCGCTCTGGATCAGCGAGATCCAGTCCGCCGGAATCTTCACCGGGTGGGAGACGACCAACCCCTGCGTGATAATGATTGCACTCAGTCGCCAGTCGGGTTTGCTGAGCAGCACCTCGGCCACCGCTCCGACCTTATGTTCATCACTGGTCTCGACCGAAAGACCGCGGCCGATCGCATTCTCTGTTGCCTCCATCAGTTGATTGGTGACGACCACTCCGGGAGTGTGGTACGGATCGCCAAAGGCGTTTGCGACCAGTGGTACAAGGTAGTTGATCCAGTCTGTCGGGCGGATCTTTGACCGTGGATGCTCCCAGCGCTCCTCGTCCAGATGGTCGAGGCCGACGTAATGGCGCGTCTCAAAATTTGGCAGTGATTCGAGGTCGCTCACCGAATGGTCGGTCGTTACACGGTCGTGACCGGAGGAGACAACCCAGTTGACTGGCATCAGAATGTGGCGAGGATGGAGCGCTCCCCCGTGCCTGACGACAAGATGCGCGACCTCGAAGCTGCCGTGATCGAGGATCACACGCTCGATTCTCCCAATCTCATGACCGTCACAAACGACTTCCGCTCCAATATTGATCTCAATCATCACTTCTCCTTCTACTGGCTACTGGCTACTGGCTACTGGCATCTGGCGACAAATGGCGGGCGGCGGCGGTTACGATCTTCGCATCCACCGTCGCCCACCAGTCTTATCTGCTGCGCGGGCCTGCTGCGGGCCTGCTGCTACGTGGTCTCGAGGCCTGCCGCGGTCGGTCTTCCTCGTCGTCGTCGTTATCGATCGACCGGACGAAGGCGCTCCGGACCGGCGCCGGCATGACCGCGTTCGCTCCCCTGACCGATTTCCAGATGATCTCGTTGAATTCGACATCCGGCAGAATATCCTCTTTCCGGAAATCGAACTGAGCCGAACGTTGCGCTCCGGGGGCATTTGGCGCATTCAGTTCGCTCCAGTCATATTTCGCCGGACGGTGTCGGAACGGTGTCAGATCGGCCTTGTCCGTGAAGGCATTGTACATCGGGGTCGCCGCCGCGTCGTACTGGCTCATCGGTGGCAGACCAAGGATCAGCTCGATCGTTCGCAGCATGCTCGAAGTCGTGTAGAGGGTTGAGTCGACCGCCTTTCGCCTCGTGTAGGCACTGGCGACAAACGCGATTGAGCGGTGCGCGTCGACGTGATCCGAACCATTCTGCGCGTCATCTTCAAGGACGAAGATTGCCGTCGAGGCCCAGTAAGGGCTGTTGCTGACCGCTTCAACCAGCTTGCCGACGGCAAGGTCATTCTCGGCAACATAGGCCCGCGGCGTTGGCGCTCCGACGCGCGTCCCCTGCGTGTGGTCATTTCCGAACCGGACGACCTGGAATTGTGGCATATTGCCATTCTTCTCGAACTCACGGAACTCCGTCAGCCAGCTCTCAAACCGCTTCACATCCGGAATCGCAAGGTCATACGGCGGGTAGCTCGGACTGAAATGGCCCTTCAGCGCATCCTCCAGCGTATAATTCTCAGCGCCGGCAACGCGATCGCGACCAAGATCCGACTCGCCGCCACCGCCAGCCTTCACGTCGCGGATGCCGACGAACTCGCCGTAGCTCCGGTAACTGATTCCGGCTCGTGCGCAGTAGTCCCAGATGTAACCGCCTGTCGGGCGTGCAATCCGCTTGCTTCCCTCGTAATCGTAGGTGCGGCCGCGTCGCGAATAGTTGGTCGGCCAGGTCTTCTCGACATAATCTGTCGCGTAGGCGCCCATCGACCAGTTGTGACCATCGGCGGAGACCTCCGAATCGACATAGAAGTTGTCGAGCAGCACGAATTCACGCGCCAGCGCGTGCTGGTTTGGCGTGACGTCTTCACCGAAAATGCAGAGATTCGGATCTCCGTTCCCCTCCTTCACATCACCGAGAACCTGATCGTAGGTTCGGTTCTCCTTGATGATGTAGATGACGTGCCTGATCGGTGAAGAGTCTCCGACTCGCACCGGAATCGCTGTCTTTATCTTTGGTGCGCGCGC